>JBGQGO010000032.1:0-18118 GCA_041497455.1 Blastocatellia bacterium
GAGCAGCCGGCGGAGCCGGCCGCGCCGTCCGCGCCGCCTCAAGCCAGCACGGCGGCGGTACAGGAGAAGTCCTGAGGCCCGGCCTGCGAAGCAAACAACTCTTGTCGGAAATCTTCGGGCTGCCCTTCGGCAGCCCAAGTAGTTTTTGATCTTACTTTATGCGCGGACTGTTCATCACGTTTGAAGGGATAGACGGCTGCGGCAAGAGCACGCAACGCGAGCTGCTCGCGCAGCAGCTCAAACAGCGGGGCTTCGAGGTCGTCGTCACGCGCGAGCCGGGCGGCACGGCCATTGGCGAAGACATACGCCGGCTGCTCATCTCGGATGCAAGCGTACACATCGCGCCAACTACCGAGCTTCTGCTGTATGTAGCCGCGCGCGCCCAGCACGTAGCTGAACTGATCAGGCCTTCGGTCGAAGCGGGCCGCATCGTGATCTCGGACCGTTACACCGACTCAACCGTTGCGTTTCAAGGTTATGGGCGCGGATTGGATCTGGAGATGGTAGAAAAGCTGAACAGGTTCGCGACCGGCGGCTTGGTACCCGATCTCACAATAGTATTTGATCTCGATCCGGCGATGGCTCGCACGCGGTTGGGCTCGCGGCCGGTGGGCGGACTGCTCGGCGCGTTTGACGATCAGCACGCGGACTTTCACGAGCGAATGAGAGCAGGCTACTTGAGGATGGCCCGGAGTGAGCCCTTGCGCATCCGCGTGGTTGACGCAAGCGGCTCGGCTGAGGAGACACATTCAAGTGTGATGGCTCTGGTGTTGCCATGCTTGACGATGAACTGGTAATCGAGACGCCCGAGCGGGTCGAGCTTCATTACGTGCTCGCCAACGTCGGCAATCGCTTTCTAGCTGCCGCCATCGATCATCTGATTCAAACCATCGCGATCGTCGTAATCGTCGTCGCCGCTGGAGTGCTCAGCGACTGGCGATTGTTCGCTTCGATGGGCGTGTGGACCGCCGCGTTGACTGTTCTTGCGGTGTTCGCAGTTTACTGGGGATACTTCGTCGTGTTTGAGACTCTGTGGAGCGGGCAGACGCCAGGCAAGCGAATGATGCGATTGCGAGTCGTACGCGAAGACGGCCGCCCCGTCAGGTTCTTTGAGGTGTTTGTCAGGAATCTGCTCCGCGTTGCTATCGACCTTCAGCCGTTTCCTTCGTATGCGATCGGCGTCGTATCGATAATCTTCAGCGCAAGGTCCAAGCGCGTGGGCGATTTCGTAGCCGGAACAGTCGTCGTGAAGGAACGCGCGACCGAGGCGCCTTCGCTCAACGAGATCATCAAGGTTTCAGAGATCGAGCAACAGCGACTCGAGCGCACGGCGCCCGCGCCGTTCGCCGCCGACACGCGCCGCCTGAGCGAGCAAGAGCTTCGCGCGGTTAAGACTTTTTTGAAGCGAAGATTCGAGCTGCAAGAACCGAATCGAACTGCGCTTGCGGCACGCATCGCTCAGCCGATCTCAGCGAAGCTGGGCGTCCCGGCCGACGGGCTTTCACCCGAGGCGCTGCTCGAAGAAGTCGAGCGGCAACACCGCGCTCAGTCGCGGTATTTTGATTGAAGCTCAACGTCCGGGGCTTGTTACGCAGCGATGCGTAATGGAGCCGTGATATCAACTCAACTCGACGACTTCTTTGTAAGTTGGGATTACCGCATCCCAGCCCAGTTCCTTGACGATCAAATCGCGCAGGGCTGCTGCTGAATCAGCCTCACCGTGGACGACGAATGTCTTACGCGGGGGCCGCTTGAATCCGCGAAGCCATCGCATTATCTCTCCGGCGTCCGCGTGAGCCGAGAGACTGCTGATGCTTTCGATGTGAGCGCGGACCTGCACCATCTCGCCATGAATCTTTACCTGGGTCTCGCCGTCCTGCAATCTCCTGCCGCGTGTTCCGGCCGCCTGATATCCAGCGAAGATTACAGTGGTCGCAGGATCGGGAAGCCACTGCGCCAGATGATGAAGCACGCGCCCGCCGGTGGCCATCCCCGACGCCGAGATTATTATCGCCGAGCCCTGCTGGGTGTTAAGCGCTTTCGATCCACTGCGCCCCTGCACCAGGCTGAAGTTGCGCGTTGCCAGCGGATTCCTTTGCAGGTTCTCAACGCGCTGCATATCGAGATCGTGGTCCTCATGGTGCTTCGAATACAGTCGAGTAGCTTCGACGCCCATTGGAGAATCCACGGCTACCGGCAGAATGGGAATGCGGCCTTCATCCTCGAGCTCGCGGAGGTAGTAAACAACCAACTGGGTCCGTCCGACGGCGAACGCCGGGATGATGACCTTTCCTCCCCGCTCGGCGGTCGCGTTGATTATTTCCGCCAGTCGATCTTTCGGACTTGTGTGATCGTGGAGCCTGTTGCCGTACGTCGATTCGACTAGCAGGTAGTCGGCGTCATTCTCAGGTTCAGGGTCGTTCAATATTGGCTCGTCGTAACGCCCGAGATCTCCCGAGAAAACTACTTTGACCGGCGCGCGCTCCGGTTCGTTCACCTGGACTTCGATAAAGCTGGAGCCGAGTATGTGCCCTGCGGGTATGAAGCGCGCGCTTAAGAATTTGTTAAGCGGAACGTTCTCTTCGTAGGAAACCTTCTGGATCAGCTTGAGCGCTGCGGCGGCGTCCTGCTCGGTGTAAAGGGGAAGCGCGGGACGGTGCTTGGAGAAGCCTTTGCGGTTTGCGTATTCGGCGTCTTCTTCTTGCAGCCTGCCTGAGTCCGGCAACAATATCTTCAGCAGGTCAGCGGTTGCCGTCGTGGCATAAACCGGGCCCTTGAATCCATCGCGAACCAGCCGGGGCAAGTAACCCGAGTGGTCGATGTGAGCATGAGTGAGCAGCACCCAGGTTATTGATGCGGGATTGACCGCCAGGCTCTCCCAGTTGCGCAGCCTCAGCTCTTTGAGTCCCTGAAACAGACCGCAGTCAATCATCGCCCGGCTGCCGTGGGCTTCGAGCACGTACTTCGAACCCGTCACAGTCCCGGTCGCCCCGAGGAATTGAAGAGTTGCCATAGCGAGTTCACACTAGCAAATGACATGAGGCGGGGCAAGCGGCAGCATATTCGCGAGAAACTTCTTGACACGATCGGGATTCATAGTATGCTTAACAGCGTTAAGTGAGAGGACGTTGGTAAGTCCAAGTATGGGATCGAAGCAGAGAAGAGAGCGTGAGAAGGAAGCACTGCGGCAGGACATCCTGGACGCCGCGCGCGAGTTGTTTGTGAAAGAGGGCTACGAGAATGTGTCGATGAGGCGCGTCGCCGAGAAGATCGAATACTCGCCCACGACCATCTATCTCTATTTTGAAGACAAGGCTTCGCTTCTTTATGCCATCTGCGAAGAAACCTTCGCCAAGCTAGCGAAACGCATGGAAGCGATCGCCAGGGAGGGCGATGATCCGATCGAGGGTTTGCGCAGGGGGTGCCGCGCTTACGTCGACTTTGGTCTGAAAAACCCGAATCATTACAAGCTGACGTTTATCAACCACCCTCAGCATCCTGGCGATGACAAGCGCCATCTTCGCGAAGAGTCGATGGGAATGAAGGCCTATGGAAATATGCGAGCAGGCGTCGAGGCGTGCATCAAAGCAAAGAAGTTCCGTGAGACGGACGTGGAAGCGGTAACTCAGATGATGTGGGCCGGCGGGCACGGAATCACTTCGCTGTTGATCTCCATGCCGGACTTTCCCTGGGTGAAGAAGACGGAACTAATTGACCTGATGATTGACACTTTGATCAAAGGGTTGCGCGCCTGAAAGGTTTTTGGAACTTCGCTTAACGCTGTTAACGTAGTAAGAGTCGTTAACGAAGCGAAAGGTGTAAACCCGGAACATTTATGAGGAGGGAGTAGGGTAATGAAAAAACTGATCAGTTTTCTAAGCGTGGGAATCGTTATGGCGACAGGGCTGGCAATTGCTTCACCGGCTTCCGCCCAGGAAGTCAGCCGCACGGTTACAATCACACGCGACAGCAAGCTCGGAGGGCAAGCGCTGACCAAGGGCGATTACTCCATCAAGTTCGTCGAGGGTAAGGATGGCTCCCTGGTTCTACTAAAAGGGAAGAAGGAAGTGTTGAAGGCTTCGTACACAGTGATCAAGTTGGCCCAACCGGCGTCGGACAATGCCGTGGCCTACACCGCCGCCGCTGACGGTTCGTATCAAGTGAAGCGAATCGAGTTCAAGGGGAAAAGCGAAGCGATCGTGTTTGAATGAACAGTTACACGCATGGGCCGGCGAGCAGCAAGGGTGGTTTGCTTTCGATTTCCGTCAATTCCGATTAGCCGTTGCTTGCCTGAGTAATCTTCGATTCTGGGAAAGGGCGATCCCACAGATGGGCAGGTATGTCCGCTGTGGGATCGCTTTTTCTTTTCCAAGCTGAACCATTGATCGACTTAAGCAATTCAAGGCCGCGTGGCACGCATTTGGCTTTTGAAAGCGTGCGTTGCTGAAAATGGACCAGAAATGCGCTGTTAACAATCAAGCTGTAGGCAGCGTTTGTAATTCTGCGAGGGGCGTGTACACTTTAATTTCGTCTTTTGGCCGACGCGGGATGTTTGAAGGAGTGGTTGCCGCTTTCCGATGAGGACTTTATTGAAACGGCAGACTCCGAGATGTCGTATCCAGCAGTTGACAGAATCAGACTACGGCATCGCTATTCAAATGTGCTAAGCCCGGCGATTTGAGTTTCGGAAGCAGGTGTCTGGACTTTGCTTTGAGAGGAAAATTTATGAGTTCACTACTAAGAAAGCTTCAACAATCGAGCCGCATTGTAACGGTCGCGTCGTTAGCATCTTTGCTCGCGGCTTGGTCTCCGATTGCGGCGTTTTCCCAGGACGGGGTTGTAGCAGCGCGCCAGCAGCAGCCTGGTCAGGTGACAGGTCAGCAACAGAATCCGCCGCAGCAGAACTCGATCACTCAACCGCTCACGCTTTCTCCGGAGGTCACCCGGGAGCGGGTCGGTATAAGACCGGGTGAGGTTCAGTCGCTGGCGATTCAAGATGCGATCGCGCAGGGGTTGCAGAACAACCTCGATATCGAGCAATTCCGGCAGAGTGTGCGGATAGCGGAGTACAGTCTGTTTTCTCTACGTGGTTTTTACGACTTTACGTCGGCCGCGGAGATTGGCTTTCGCAGTTCAATAATCCCAAACGCCTCGAGCATAAGCGGTGACTTAACTAGCGGGTCGCTCGCGAGCAAGTCGCTGTACTACAACTTCACTACGAGCAAGCAATTTGAACAGACCGGCGGCAACCTGTTTGCTGAGTTTGATAACAGTCGGTCGAGAAGCAGCAGCCGCTTCAATGGGTTAAATCCACAGTACAATACGACCCTCACATTTACGTACACACAGCCGTTGCTGCGCAACTTCTCACTAGACACGACGCGACGCAGTATTCAACTGGCGAAAAAATCACTCGATCTTTCGGACAGCCAGTTCCGCCAACGGGTCATCGAGATCATCAACCAGGTGCAGCGGGCGTATTGGGACCTGGTATATGCGATTCGCAACGAAAAGATCGCTCGCGATTCCGTCAATCTGGCGCGAACGCAGCTTGAGAACAACCGGAAGATGGTGGACGCCGGGACATTGGCGCCGATCGAGCTGCGCTCAACGGAGGCTCAGCTTGAAACGGCAAAAGGCAATGTGATCGTTGCGCTGCAAGGCATTACCACGGCGGAGAACAGCCTGAAGATTCTGCTGCTGAAGGATCCTAATGACAAGATGTGGAACTCGGAAATAACCCCCACCGATGAACCACAGTTCGGTGCGCTCGCATTCAACCTCGAGGAATCGACGCGGTTGGCGCTCAAGAACCGGCCCGAGCTCGACCAAATGAGACTTCAGGCGGAACAGAAGGACATCGACATTAGGTATTACACGAACCAGCTCAAGCCTCAGCTAGATTTCATAGGGATCTACACCAACTCTGGACTCGCCGGAGCACAGGCGAATGCAGTAGACGTCGGCGGCGGTGGGTCAACCACCCTTCCTCGATTTCTGGGAGGCTACGGCACGTCGCTGCAGAACCTCTTTGGTCAGGATTTCCGGACTTATCAGGCTGGAGTCAGACTCAGCTTTCCGTGGCGCAACCGCGCGGCGCAGGCAAACCTCGGCCGCTCACTTGCGGAGCAGAGACAACTCGATGCCAAGCAGCGTCAGCTCGTGGAAATCGTGCAGGTAGACGTTCGCAATGCGCTGCAAGCAGTCGTAGCGTCAAAGCAGCGCTACGAAGCGGCGCAAGCGGGTGAGCTGGCCGCCAACGCTCAGTATAACGGGGAGCAGGAAAGGTACCGGGCTGGGCTGTCCACCAACTTCGTCGTGCTGCAGAGACTGACTGATTTGTCAGTCGCCCGCGGAACGGCGGTGCGCGCACTCACGGACTACAACAAGGCGCTGGCGGATCTACAAAGGGTCACGGGAATGACGCTTATGAGCAACAATGTCGAGATCTCGTCGAAGCCTACAGACACCAAGAAGTAAATGAGCCTTCAGAGAGGGAAACGTTAAGGGGTGGCCTCAGTGCCACCCCTTCTTTTTGGAGACGCAAATTGTCCGAAGTATTAGGGCTCGGAACGGCGACGTATGATCATCACCCAACGATGCCGTTGATCTGGTCGCGGTCGTGTGGGGAAAGGTCGACGAACTCAACGCTGAACCCGGCCTGAAATCTGTGATCACTCACAACGCCAGGCGTACAGATCTGATGGCCGTTGGGGAGTCGAAAGCTCAGCGTGATTCTCGATCCGGTAACCGCCGGAACGTAACTCTCGACGAAGACGCCCTTGGAGGTTAGATTGACTATCCGGCAGTCGCGGCCACTTCCATTCATTTCGCAGCGGGCCCGCAAGAAGTTTCGGATCTCGGTCCGGTCGCCCGCCGGCGCACAAGCACCTACAGCACTCATAAAACTGGTTCTCCTTTCGCGATGCTCAGGCTGCTGCATCACCTGAACTGTAGCCGGACAGAATACACTACCCACCGTTTTCGATTCAACAGAAACTGCGCAACTCACGCAGCTTTCGATCTGAATTCATAACCGAGTGAGGGGAAGAAACCGGTCCAGGCCCCATCGAATCCTTTGAGGAGAGTCACTCAGACTTGTGTTGATCTAAGGCGTGGCTGGGGTACAATCTGAGCCTCAATCGCGAGCAGGCAAGCTTCACGTTTTATGGTGCGATGTCATATGGACCGGCTTCTCAATCGACTAATGGATGTCGCCAGCAAAGCAGAAGCACGCTGTGGTTGGCCTTCGCGCAGATTCGTAGGAGTGTAAGCCGATGGCGAGTATCACATACGATGAGGGCGCGCATCTGCTCCGGCGGATGGGCTTCGGCGGGAGCCCCACCGAGATTGATGAGATTGCTTCCCGCGGGCGGGAGGGCGCGGTCGACTTCCTCATCAACTATGAACAGATCGACAATCGCGCGATGGACGATCTGCTGCGGAGCAGTTTTGATTTCTCGAATCCGCTCGACTTTCCCAGGTTCAATCTAGGCGAGCTTCAGCGATGGTGGTTCACCCGGATGGTGTATACCGGGCGGCCGTTCGAAGAGAAAATGACTCTGTTCTGGCACAACCATTTCGCTACGTCGGCGTCAAAGACAGGCGATCTTTTCATCTACAATCAAAACCTCACCCTACGCAGTCACGCGCTCGGCCAGTTCGACAATCTGCTCTTAAAAGTCGCACAGGATCCGGCGATGCTTCTGTGGCTCGACGGCGTCACCAACGTGCGCGGCAAGCCCAACGAGAACTTTGCCCGCGAGCTTCAAGAGCTTTTCACGATGGGGATCACCGACGTTGTAACTGGCGAGCCGAACTACACAGAGGAAGACGTGAAAGAAATCGCCCGAGCTTTCACCGGATGGAAGTTCTTTCACCCTCGGCTCGACCCCAACCCGTTCATCTACCAGTTTGTCGTGAACGACCCCGAGCATGACAACACCATCAAGACCATCTATAGCGGCACACAATGGGCGCGCAGTGGGAACCTCGACGGCGCGGACGTGATCGGGATCATTAGCGCGCGCCGCGCAACTGCCCGATACCTTGTAAAGAAGCTCTTCGACTTTTTTGTTTATCCGGTGGACGGCAGCGCCGCTGACAAGGCTTCGATTGAGAAGTTCGCCGATGTTTACACGAGCCGGAACCATTCGATCAAGGAGCTGGCCCGCGCCATATTCACCTCGGACGAGTTCTTCAGCCAACGCGCGCGGTTTGCACTCGTGAAGTCGCCAGTCGAGATCATTGTAGGCGCAATTCGCATGCTCGGCGCGAGGTATAATCCCGGGACGTCGGCGCGAGAAGGGGCCTCGGACAATACACTCGCCGCAGTGTCGATATTCCTGGGCCAGGAGTTGTTCAATCCGCCCGACGTGTCCGGATGGAAGCTCAACCTGGGGTGGATCAACACGTCGACGCTGCTCAACCGATTCACCTACGCGGATCTGCTGGTTATCAACCGGCCGCGCGACCTGAACGCGCCCGGGCTGTGGTTGTCACACGAGCAATTGAGGTCTTTCGCCAAGAAGAATTCGAAGAAGACCGTAAAGAAGCTGCTGTCGATACTGGGGCCGCTCGAAGTAGATGGTGAAATGATCGCCGCGCTCCGAACCTATCTTGAAAGCGACGACCAGGGCAACGCAGTCGGCTTTGCGCCCGACGATCTGACCCTGGATAAGAAAGTGCGCGGGTTGATTCATCTGATCATGTGCCTGTCCGAGTTCCAGTTGAACTAGAAGGATGACGATGCCAGTTACGAGAAGACAGTTTATCAAGCGCGGCGCCGGGATGGTGACGGTCGGCATGGTGATCCCAAGGTTGTGGCTTTCTGAGGCGCGAGGCGAACAGATCGAGTTCAGCCCACATCGCAAGCTCGTGGTGATACAACTAGCCGGCGGCAACGACGGATTCAACACGGTTGTGCCTTACACAGACGCGCGTTACTACAGCCTGCGTCCGACGCTCGCCTTCAGAGACGCGGAACTCAAGACCCAGGATGGAGTGCCGACTATCGTTTCAAATCAGTTCGGACTGCATCCGGCGATGGCCGAGATCAAGCAGCTCTATGACGAGGGCCGCGTCGCCCTGGTGCTTGGCGTCGGTTATCCCAATCCTAATCTCTCCCACTTCCTGTCGATGGACATCTGGCACACGGCCGACGCCAACGGTTCAGGGAGGGGCTGGCTTGGCAAGTACGCGGACCTGGCGCTGATTGGCCAGCCGAATCTTACCGCGGCCTCGATCGGAAGCCTCAATTTGCCGAAGAGTTTCGGCGCCGACAAATTCGTGGTTCCGAACATCATCAACTTCTCGCTTTACAATTTCATCGCTGATCCGAATTATCCAGGTGACTACAACAATCAGATAAACACGTTCAACTTTGCGGCTAGCCGAACTATGTCAGCCGGCGGCTTCATCGGAGCGGTCAACAGCACTGCGTTCGAATCCGTCAGAGGGGCGCAGCAGGTTCAGAGATCGGTCAGCAGCTACAAATCGTCGGTTTCTTATCCGGCCAACAACCCGCTTGCCACCGGTTTGCAAATGGTAGCTCAGTTGATGACGACAGTGCCCGAAGCATCGCTGCTCTACGTTCAGATGGGTGGATTCGACAATCATTCGGATCAGATTGGCGACAGGCAAACCGATCGGAGCAACAAGCGAGTTGGCGACCACGCGACGTTGCTGAAATGGTTCTCCGAAGCGGTCAAGCTGTTTCACGACGATCTGACGGAGCACGGCTTGGCTGACGACGTGCTGATGATGCAATGGTCTGAGTTCGGAAGGCGCCCTGGCGAGAACGCCTCCTTCGGGACGGATCACGGCACGGCAGCGCCGATATTCGTGATGGGCAATCCGGTTCGCGGCGGGCTCTACGGCGAGCAGCCTTCGCTGGCCGCGACGGAGCTCGACCCGGCCGGCAATGTGACGTTCAAGGTGGATTTCCGCGAGGTATACGCGACAATCCTGGACCAGTGGCTTGGCGCTGATTCGAAGACGGTGCTCGGCGCTCAGTATCCGAAAGTCGGCTTTCTAAGTTGAGGGAAGCGTGCGTTCGTTGGATCCAAACCCGTGGGTGGGATTCCCGGAGTTTTCACACACTCTCTGCCGTGGATGGGATTGGCGCCGCTTGCATCAGCCTCTTTGTTTAGGAGTCCGTCCGAGCTCAAGTCCCGCTATTAATTACACCCGAGCCCGTGACCTCGCTGTTGTGACGCCGTGTTGGTGCTGTATAATGTGCTCGCCGCAGTGAGGGGGATCTTAATAAAGTAGTCATCGAGAACCGGAATAATCCGCAATAATAATCATGCCCAGCAGAGACATCCTACAACTCGGCAATCCCGTGCTCTGGCAAAAGTCCGCCGGCGTGGCCGGCGTTCACTCTCCTGAGACACGAGACGTTGTGCGCGACCTGAGCGATACGCCGGCGGCGTTTCGCGAGACTACTGGATACGGCGGAGGAATCGCGGCGCCGTAGATCGGGGCGCTCAAGCGAGTGGTCTTCATACGAATGCAGCCTGCGGGATTCTGCGGTCCGGTCATCAATCCTGAGATTGCCTGGTCGAGCGAGACCCGAATCGAGTTGTCGGATGATTGCTTCCGTTTTCCCGATCTGATGGTGCGCGTTTCGCGAGCCGCCCAGATTCGGGTTGACTATCAGGTCGTAAGACCAGAAACCGGGAATTTTTCAGACTTTTGACTGCCCTTGCCAGTCTGAATAGGCGGGATTGATTGTAATCCCCTTTCGCGCTACAGCAAGATCAGGCGGCCGTGTAAGACGATCTTCCCCCGCACGCGCGGTTTCCGGCAGCTTAGCTTTAGAACTTCGCCACACAAGAAGTTTAGCATCTGTGGCTGCTGGCGGCCTCGGGCGACCGTCAGCCAACTTAAGCAGGAGAGAACCAATGGCGAGCCTAAGCTACGATGAAGGCGCTCACTTACTCAGAAGGGCGGGTTTTGGTGGCGCCCCCCAGGACATCGACGACCTCACGGCGCGCGGGCGCGAGGGGGCAGTCGATTTTCTCATCAACTTCAACCAGATCGACAACTCGGCGATGGACAGCTTGCTCGCGGCAAGCTTCAACTTCTCGACCCAGGACGGGATCACCAACGGTGAGATTCGGCGCTGGTGGTTCACGCGCATGGTGAACACCAGGCGCCAGTTCGAAGAGAAGATGACTCTCTTCTGGCATAACCACTTCGCCACTTCCAGCTCGAAGGTGCAGGACTTCTTCATGTTGAACCAGAACGTGCTCCTTCGGCAGTCCGTGCTGGACCGGTTCGATAATCTGCTGCTAAAAGTATCGCAAGACCCAGCGATGCTCATCTGGCTCGACAACATCACCAACGTTCTTGGCAGGGCCAACGAGAACTTTGGCCGCGAGCTTCAAGAGCTGTTCACGATGGGAATCAACGACGTGGTCACTGGCGAGCAGAACTACACCGAGCAGGATGTGAAGGAGGTAGCACGAGCCTTCACTGGATGGAATTATCGAAGGCAGCAGCCTTTTCCTTTCCAGCTTACTGCGTCTCAACATGACAACGGCAGCAAGTCAGTCTATACCGGCACGCCCTGGGCGCAGACCGGCAATCTCTCGGGCGAGGACGTGATCACGATTATCAGCGCACGGCCCGCGACGGCAAGATACCTCACCTGGAAACTCTTCAACTTCTTTGTCTATCCAGTCACAAACAGCAGTGCGGACAAAGCCACGATCGACAAGTTCGCAAAGGTGTATTTGAACAACAATCACTCGATCAAAGAGCTCGTTCGCGCGATCTTCACCTCCGACGAGTTCTTCAGCGAACGAGCCTTCTTCTCCCTGGTAAAGCAGCCGGCCGAGTTGGTTGTCGGCGCGATTCGCATGCTTGGGGGCACGTACAATCAGGGAACCAACGCTCGAGGGTCGAACACATTGGCAAACCTGTCACGCAACATGGGCCAGGACTTGTTTGGCCCGCCCGATGTGGCCGGCTGGGACCCCAACCTCGCCTGGGTCAACACCGCGAACATGCTCGAGCGATTCAACTTCGCGAATGTTTACCTGACTAACCGCAACACTACCAATCCGGGCATATTCGTCACCAACGATCAGCTCAAGAGCATCACCAAGCCGTCCAGCAAGAAAACGGTGAAGAGGTTTCTTTCCAGGCTTGGGCCGCTGAGCGTTGGCCAAGCTCTCGGAACGCTGCGCACCTATCTCGAAACCGGCGACAACGGGCAGTCAGTGACTTACGTGAATGATGACGCAACGGTCGATAAGAAGATTCGAGGCCTCGTTCATCAGATCATGAGCTTGCCGGAGTTCCAGTTGAACTAGGAGGAGAGTTATGGCGATCAACAGAAGACAATTCATTAAGCGAAGCGCGGGAGCGGTGAGCGTCAGCCTGATAATGCCTAAGTTTTGGATGGGGGGCGTGGCGCAAGGCCAGGAGATCGCCGCCGATCCGAATCGAAAGATCTTCGTGGTGATTCAGCTTGGAGGCGGCTGCGACGGCTTGAACACCGTAGTGCCCTACACCGATTCACGCTACCAGACGCTGCGGCCCACTATCGGGTTTAAGGACACGGAGCTCAAAGACGAGACCGGCGCGTCAACCATCCTCAGCAACACCGCGTTTGGATTTAATCCGGCAATGGGCGAGTTGAAATCGCTTTACGACGCGGGCAAGGTAGGGGTGGTGCTCGGCGTCAGTTACCCCAGCCCGAACCTCTCGCACTTTTTCGCGACGGACATCTGGTCGACTGCGAACACCACGGGCGCCGGCAACGGTTGGCTGGGCAGGTATGCTGACCAGAAGCTGCTCGGCAAATCGGGGCTGTCGGCCGTGTCCATCGGAAGCGGCGGGCTGCCCAAGGCGTTTTATGCCGACAAGGTCGTGATCCCCAGCATCGCGCCGGCTGGCGGCGCCGACCCCTTCGTCAACTATGCGTTCCAAACTGACGCGCGGTTCGCCGGGGATAAGAACAACCAGCTAAACACGTTCAAGGCTAACAGCACGCGCAGCTTCCCGGCGGGCAGCTTCGGCGCTGCCCTTGCGGACGCCGGGTTTGGCGCGGAAGAGGGCGCGGCGCAACTGAGAGCAGCCGTTCTGAACTACACGCCGGGCGCGACTTATCCAACGAACAACCAGCCTTCCGCCACCGCTGTAAGTTTTGCTTCGGCTTTGAAGATGGTGGCGCAGATCATCACAACCATTCCGGATGCAAACCTTCTCTACGTGCAGTTGGGTGGTTTCGACCATCACTCGCAGGAGATTGGCACTGCGGCCGACAACTTCCGCGACAAGACGAAGGGTGCGCACGCGACGCTGTTGAGGGCCCTGTCGCTCGGGGTGAAGACGTTCTACGACGACCTGGCGGCCCACGGCATCGCCGACAACGTTGTGATGATGGCCTGGACCGAGTTCGGCCGCCGCCCCAACGAGAACGCGTCGATCGGGACCGATCACGGAACCGTTGAGCCGATAATCGTGATCGGCAATTCGGTGCATGGCGGGATCTACGGCGAGCAGCCCTCGCTCAGTGATTTGGACAGCGCGGGCAATATGAAGGTCAAGGTTGACTTCCGCTCGGTTTATTCGACGATTCTCGACAAATGGTTGGGCGCCGATTCGCAGTCGATACTCGGAGCGAAGTACGACAACCTGAGTTTCCTCGGATAGCGCCGAGAAATGGAACAAGGCGATGTTCAAGCTACACGGTAAGGAAAAGCTACAAGCATTAGTGCTGATCTTGTTTGTGACTGCTGTCGCTTACGCCAAGATCACCGGCCCGGATGCTGGCTACACCAACGCTCCGGGAGATCTGGGAAACTGCACTTCGTGCCACGACACCTTTCACGATCCAAACGTTGGGCCGGGCAGCGTTAGTATGAACGGCGTCCCCGCGGTCTATACTCCAGGGCAGCAGTACACAGTCTCAGTGATCGTTCAGCAGCGTAACCGCCAGCGCTTCGGCTTCCAGCTTACGGCGCTTGATCAGAACGGGAGCAAAGCCGGGACTCTTGAATCGCTCAGCTCCGAAACGCAGGTTAACCCGGAGACAGGCGCTGGAGGAAGGCAGTACATAGAACATACCGACCTCGGCACTTTTCCCAATGGCGTGGCCAGCCGAACCTGGCAAGTTCGGTGGACCGCCCCATCGACCGACATCGGCACGGTTCGCTTTTGGTTTGCCGGCAATGCGGCAAACGGCGATGGAACTAATCAGAACGACTACATCTACACCAGCAGCGCATCCTCCGATTCTCCGACCAGCGTAGTGAGCGTCGCTCTACAATCAGAACTGGCTGGCATGGTGCTGCCCGCCGGGTCTCACCACACGATCGATTGGACAGTGACCGGTCTGTCCAACATCGACAATATCGAGCTGCGCTATTCAACCGATGACGGAGCTACGTTCCCGATAAGCAACCGTATCCTCTCCACGACGGACGCTACGACAACAAGCCACGACTGGACAGTCCCGAACACGCCTACTACGCACGCTATCCTTCGTGTCCTGGTCGGCAAGAAATCGGGTGACGCAGTGCAGGCGCTTAGCGGCGTGTTCACAATAACCGGCGACGGCAGCGCCGCGTTGCCGGAGATCACCGGCGCTACCGCCAACGTAAAGAAACTGTTCGTGTTTGGCCGGAACTTTGCAATGGGTGCGGTCGTCGAGGTGAACGGCAATGAGGTGGCGACGTTGAACGACGGCGATGACCCCTCGGGCTTTCTGCGTTGCAAGAAGGGCGCAAAGAAGATAGCTCCCGGCTCGATGGCGACTCTCGTAGTGCGTAATCCGGACGGCTCTGTTTCGACGCCCTTTAGCGTCACTAAACCGCTTGAGTAACCAGGCCGCGCCGGCCTCTGGGCTTCTCTGCGAGCTGGCTGCAACCGGCAGCCAGCTCGCATACCCTCGACAGAACCAAGACACTAGCGAATGACTTGTACTGGGCATTTCGCTAGCTATCAAATCGGCCAGAAATCCGTGCAAATCCGTCGAATCCGTTTCATCCGTGGTCTATGCGATTCGGGAAGAATCGGCTTGCTAGTGCCACATAGACCACGGATGAAACGGATTCGACGGATTTGCACGGATACTACATCTTCACTGGCGAAATGTCTGTCACTAGTATTTGAACCAATCGTCCTGGCGTGGATCAACTCTACGCGTCGCAGCCATCCCGCGTTGCAATCGAAATCGAATCCAATATAATCAAGCCGGTAAAGGCACAACACGGACCCACAGTCGACTCCGCATTCAATAGTGTTAGGGTGATTTGTGACCCCGTTTCGCGAAGCCTTATGCGCCACTGACTAGGGACCACGGACTACTGACTACGGTGTAAAGCCAATGGCCCGGCGCTCATCGCGCGATGCCTCACTGATGCTATGGAGATAATCAAGCGCATTCCTCGAATGGTGTCCACCGGACGCGACCTGCGAACTGAGGGTAAGCGCATCGGACTTGTGCCTACCGGCGGCGCGCTTCACGAGGGACACCTGTCGCTTATGAGCCGCGCACGTGAGCTTTGCGACTCGGTCATAGTTTCGATCCTTCCGGATCAAGACGTTGAGAAACCCGCTGTGGATCTTGCTCGCGATGCAGAGCTGGCCTTCACTCGCGGAGTCGATTTCATCTTCGCGCCTGCCGCGGAGGACATGTTCGCGCAAGGCTTCTCAACCTCGGTGACCGTGCAAGGCTTGAGTGAAAAGCTCGAGGGCGCGAGCCTGCCCGGTCACTATCGGGGAGTCACAACTGCGGTGAACAAACTGCTCAACATAGTCCACCCCCACTTCGCCTTCCTGGACCGAAAAGACGCCCAACGTGCCATCCTCGTTAAGCGAATGGTCCGAGAGCTTGCGATGGACGTCGAGATAGTCGTGTGCCCGATTGTGAGGGAAGAGGACGGGCTCGCGCTGTCAGCGGCGAATGCCAAGCTGTCCACCGAAGAGCGGAAGGCGGCGATCGTGCTGCGGCGCTCGCTGGAGCGGGGCCGGTCACTTTACAACGGAGGCGAGCGTGACGCCGCGCGATTGACTGCCCTAATGCGGTCGATGATCGAGGCCGAGCCGCTTGCTCGCATCGACTACGTGGCGATCACGGATACGAATCGGCTTGATCCGGTTGAGCCGGTTCCGGCTGAGAAGCCAACGCTCGTGTCGCTGGCTGTTTACATTGGAGCCACGCGGCTGACGGACAACATCGTGTTGAATGGTGAGCTGTAGCTAGTTAAGTAGTATGTGCCATCATCGGGGAATTCAAACTGTCGCTGGATCAGGAAATATCGGTCGCCGATGTCCTTGGCTTCATAGTCATCGCCGTCATCAAAAGAGACTTGATAGTAATCACCAGCTTCTGATGCCGACGCATGTTTGAATGTCTTCTCAGTCATATCATCCTAATCAGCAGCCGCATTTCAGCGGGTCTAAGGTCAGAGTTGACCGGGCGCGGCGATTATCAACAATGCGGAAGCCGAAGAACAAGGTAAAGAGGAGGCTGTCCGCGCTCCGGTCCACCGATTTGTTCGGCGGCGCGGAGCCAGACGTCGCTATCTGTCATAGGTTTAAGCGTTGTGGTTTACCCCTACTTTCTTGAATGAAGCGCAGGGCGCGAGTGAGGTCGGCATCACCCAATAACCCTTGACGCGGAAAAAAGCCAATAAGCCGAAGTGGACGCCCATCGTCACAGAGCTGCGAAAGATACTGCCCCCTCGCGCGTCACCCAAAACGAGAATGGCGTAATGTTCTTCGACACGTCACAAAGCAATGAGCAGAGGTGCGTCACTAAGGCGAAGGATGCAGTTTGCTCGCACATCATCGCCGTAGGCTTCCGCGATCTCAAAGTGGCCTCCCTTCATTCCGCGATATTACGAGCCCTAACGCCCGAATTAACCCGCGCCGAGGCAACCATTCAATTCAAATCGAAGGAAGGACCTTGAAAACTTTGCAATCGAGTGGTCGGGTTGAATGAGTTGTTAGGCGGCTTACTCGAGAGAACCGCGAAAGACTCCCGGCTCAGAGCCTTCGATGACCGTAGCTCCAACCGTCCTGGCATACCACTCAGTCGGACCCGCCCAACTAATTACTGCATAGGCGTACCGTCGCGCCTTCTACCCGAACGTCCCTAACGGAAATGAGCCTCATATCAATCTAGAGTCGTTGGGCTATCTTAGCCTCCTTTTCCACCGCTTCGAAAGGTTCAAGAGCACGAAGTTGCTTAATTGCGTTGCCATCGCCCGTGCCATGCACTATTCTCTCGGCCGTTTTGGCCCGCTCTGTGGCCTTTTCCAACGCGGCGTCCTTGGTGGCCTTGCGTTCCGCATAATCTTTCTTCAGTCCTAACGATCCGAGGACACCAGTCCATCCTGCTCCGATTACCAGCGCTTGCAGCATGTCCTGGGCCAAGAGTGCGGAGAAAAATGCGCCCAGAAGAGCATAGAGAACCATTGCAATCCCGAACTGACGCCACCTTTCCGTCCTCAAATCATCTCGAAGGTTATTTACGGTTGTCTCAACTGCTGTGATTGCGGCCGCATCAGGCTTGGGACTCGTTATTAGCACCTCTAGTTGTTGAGACAACCTATCCAGGCGCTCGGTATCGGCATCAATCTTTACCTGTCCGACTGTTCCAGGGACGGCACCACCGATGAGACCGAAAATGGTCACCAATGATCCCATCAACCCCAAACCGGCAAATAAGGCGCCGCGTTTCCAATCTGGAGGATTGGTTCTTGTCCAAGTGAATAAATTGGACACCTTAATTGGTTCAGGTGTTGGTGCAGACTCTTGAGCGAAGGCTATGTCAGTCACGAGAAATGACGTACAAGCCACAAATATTACCATAGCTAACAGACGCTTCATGACGCACCTCCTTCATTTTATCCATTGTCCCGTAACGGTCAGCCGCCCAACGTTGCGTTTCAGCCGCGGCGCGCCCATTCATTTGATCCTTCCGAAACGATACGCGCGCCGTCGGCTGCAAACGCGTGTTGAACTAAGCGCTACGCGCAGAGCGGAACCCCGCCTGAGAATAACTCGATCATTCCCAATCTGAAAGTCTGATCCGCTACACTTCGATTTGCCGAGAAAGCAAATCCATCCGGAGGTGTAGCTATGACCGAACTGCGAA
>JBGQGO010000033.1:0-18051 GCA_041497455.1 Blastocatellia bacterium
GTCGCTGCGCACTATCAGAGGCGTGATTGAATCTCGCCTGCCCGTCACGATCTTCGGCGAAACTGACGCTCATTTACTCGACGGCAGAATTGGGATAGGCGGATCGCCGGTGATCGCGCGAAGCCAACGCGGAAACATTACTGTTCTTCCCGAGGCTGGTTCTCGGATCGCGTCGATCAGCCAAACGTCCGATCAATTGGGTAAGCGCGATTTTAGCAGCAGCAACGCGAACGCATCCGGCCTTAAGCCGGGACCCGCGTCCAATGCCAGCCCGGCAACCAGCGGTGACCGTGGCGGAACTGTTGACGACGTGATCAAGCTCGAGGCTCGGCTAGTCAATCTGAATGTGAAGGTCACGGATGCGGCGGGCAAGACGCTGCCCGCTCTAAGAAAAGAGGACTTCGTCGTCCTCGAAGACGATGTTCGTCAAGACGTCTCTTACTTCGAGCCCGTCACGGCTCCGCTTAACATCGTTCTGCTACTGGACCTGAGCGGAAGCACCGAGCGTAAGATCAAGGTAATGAAAAAGGCCGCGCAGAAGTTTGTCGATTCGCTCAAGCCAGGCGACCACATAGCAATAGCGGCGTTCACAAGGCGCTTCTACATCATCTCGAATTTCACCACGGACCATAAGCTTCTTAAGGACCGCATCGACGACATAAAGAACCGCCACGCAGGCACTGCCTATTACGACGCGATGTGGGCCACGCTCGATCTGCTGGAAGAAGCAAACACAACGCGCAAAGCGATCGTCGTCCTCACCGATGGCGTGGACAACTCGCTTGACCATCCCGACAGCGCCGAGTTCGATCCCAGGCACGGTTTCGATGAGCTGCTCGCGCGCACCATCGAAGCCGATGCGACGATTTATCCGATCTACCTTGATACCGAATATGAAACGATAGGCGCGGGCGGGCGGAGCGGACACGACGCATACGTTACCGCTCGCAAGCAGCTTCAAGCGCTAGCGGACCAAACCGGCGCAATGATGTTCAAGGCGGAGCGGGCTGAAGACCTGGAAGGGGTCTACCAGCAAGTGGCCGCCGAGCTGCATTCGCTCTACAGCATGGCTTACGCTCCCAAGGTGGTGCGCAAGGATGGGAAGTGGCGAAAGATCGGCATTGCGGTTGGCTTACCAGGGGCTAAGGTGAGAACGAAGCGCGGGTACTTTGCGAAGTGATAACCGTTCCATCAGCAACATGCACCACGAGGTGTCATCGAAACGGCTGCTTTAAACCCAGGTTTCCCGCTGCCCTGCATACCCTGGTTCGACATCAGTTTTCTAGTTTTTCATCGATAATTACAAATCCTCGGAGACTCTTCATATCCAATTTTTCATAGAAGCCTTCAAATTTTTGGAGACCGGGACTGGGCGTCCAAAATTAACTCTTGCAATTAAACAGCTTAATCTCGGGTAGCCAGACGGCATAGACTTTGCGGTATTCGCCTCTCCCTTTACAGTTTCGACCAATCCGTCAGAAAGCATCACTACCCGAAGTTTTGAGGTTTCACGATTGGCCTGCGCGGCAACGCCGGGCACAACAGATCGAGGAGGAGGATAGATAATGATTAAGAGAGTTTTCGTACACGCCATGTCGCTGTTGCTGGCGCTCGGCTCACTCACCAGCCTTTCCCCTGCAGCATTGGCAGCGCAAGGCTCGAACACCGGTCGCCTCGTCGGCACCGTAACCAACAACACTGGGGCCGTGGTCGCCGGCGCGACTGTGGTGGTCACAGACAACGCGACCGGAAGAGAGAAAACCGTGGTCACGGGCGAGGGAGGCACGTTCGCAATCTTGCAACTCGACTTCGGCACCTACACGGTGAAGGTCACACAGCAGGGATTTAAGACCTACACGGCGACGGAGGTCAAGATCGACGTCGGCAGAGAGTACTCCTTGAGCGTGGCGCTCGAAGTCGGCGGGGTGCAGGAACAGGTGACGGTCACCGCCGGCGCCGAACTGCTGAATGCCACCTCGGGGGAATTGAGCAATACGATCAGCATGAAAGAAGTCCGCGAACTGCCGCTCAACGGGCGCAATCCCATCAGCCTGATCCAGGGACAGGCAGGCGTGTCGTCTAACGGTGCGCAGCAAACAGCCGTCAACGGCCAGCGGTCGTCCTTCACCAACATAACGCGTGACGGCATCAACGTGCAGGACAACTTCATTCGCTCGAATGCCACTGATTTCGTCCCCGACCGCCCGAACGTTGACGACATCGGCGAGATCACCATCACCACCCAAAACGCCGGCGCTGAGTTGGGCTACGGCTCCTCGCAGATTCAACTGGTGACGCCGCGGGGCGCAAATCAGTTTCACGGTGCGGGCTACCTCTACAACCGCAACTCATTTCTGGCGGCCAACAGCTTCTTCAACAACGCGGCGGGCAATATTGCCGCGACCGGCAAACCGAACGTACCGATAGCGTTTCTGAACCGCAATCAGTACGGCGGCACGGTCTCGGGGCCGATCAAGAAGGAGAAGCTCTTCTTCTTCTTCGGCTATCAGGCAACGCGGCAGCGCAGCGCCACGTCGACCCTGCGCACGACGCTGCTGCCGAATGCCTTCACCGGGGTGTTTACATTCCTCAACAACGCCGGGGCAAAGCAAAGCGCCAACATTCTTCAGCTCACAGGGGTTTCCCTCGATCCGGTCATTAAGAGCCGCATCCTCGACCTGCTGCCGGTCGGCGGCAATACGACCGAGGCTGGCGATCAACTCAACACCACCGGCTTTCGCGTCAATCGCCTGCAGAATCAGGATCTGGATAGTTACTCGGTCCGCGTCGACTACGAGATCAGCCAGAATCAAACAATCAACGGCGTTTACGGCTACCGCAAGGAATTCCTGTTGCGGCCGGACGTGGATCAGATCGGCCCCGGAGGATTTACGCCGGCCTCAACCAGTAGTCAGGATGCGCACACGCCGTTTTTGTCGCTCGCCTATCGCATCAACCTGAGCTCGAGGTTCACCAACGAAGTGCGCGGCGGGTACCAGAAGAGCAACCCATCGTTCGGACGGCTTTTGGATTTACCGGGGTTTTTCATCGTTCCGACGCTGGTGAGCAACACGGAAGTCAATTTCGAGCCGCAGGGCCGCAACACGGTCATCACCAGTTTTCAAGACAATGCCGTGCTGATCAGGGGAGCGCACGGGCTACGTTTCGGCATACAGGGGCAACTCTTCCGAGTGAATCCCTTCGGCCCGCCCGCCTTCGGACAGTCAACTATACCGACCTTTAACCTTGGAACCAACGCGAACACGCCGCTATTGAACCAGGCGCAATTCACGTCGCTTGGCGGCATCAGCACGGCGCAGTTGGCGACCGCCAACAACTTGCTGGCGTTGCTGGGGGGCATCATCAGCACCGCCAACCTGACCTATGCCGCCAACAGCCCGTCTTCGGGCTTGGTGAAAGGCGAGGTGCCGGAGCGGCACTTGAACTACGAGAACTACTCTGGATACTTTTCCGATTCGTGGCGGGTGAACCCGCAACTCACGTTAAACCTCGGCGTCCGCTACGAGTTGTTCACCTCGATTCGCGAGCCGAACGGCTTGGCGCTGGAGCCGGTCATTCCGGCGGGAACGGATCCCCTGTCGGCTATTCTCAATCCGAGTGCCACGATTGATTTCGTTGGCGCCAACGCGGGCGACACCAAGCGCACGAAGTTCTTCAAAGTCGACAAGAACAACTTCGCCCCCGTCTTCAGCTTCGCCTACACGCCGGAGTTGAAGAACAAGTGGTTGAGCTACCTGCTCCCGGGCAACAGCCGGACGGTGCTGCGCGGCGGCTACCGCGAGAGTTACGTCAACGACGAGTTCGTGCGCGGCGCTGATGCCGCTTTAGGATCCAATGCCGGTCTGATCTCGCAAGCCAATGCCCTCAATCCCGCTACTAACACCGCGCAACTCAACGCGCGTTTCTCGGCGCTGCCTACTTTCATTGACCCGGCGCTCAAAGTGCCGCGGACCTTTCTTGATAACAATTTGCTGGGCGGGCGGCAAGGCGCTGCTGAAGCCATTGATCCCAACATGAAGGTGCCGCGGGCGCAGGAGTACAATTTCGGCATTCAGCGCGAAATCGGCTGGCAGACGGCTATCGAGGTTCGCTATGTTGGCAGCCGCAGCACCAATCTCCTGCGGGCCAAGGACTACAACCAGCTGGACATCTTCAACAACGGCTTCCTGGCCGACTTCAATCGCGCGCGCTCGAATCTGTTGCTCGCAACGGCGGCTCGCGCTACCAACCCGGGCATTCCGTTGAGCGCGGCCTTCAACGCGAGCGTTGCGGGCAGCCAGCAGTTGACGGTCTTCCCGAAGCTCGGCCTGTTGAGCGGGACCAACGGCGGCCTGACCAACGCGACGGTTCTCAACAGCCTGACGGCGGGTACGCCTGGCGATCTGGCGGCGACCTACATCGTCAACAACCTGACCGGCACGGTGGTCTTCCAGCCGAACCCCAATATTTTTCAGTCCCGGCTGCTGACCAACGATGCGAGGTACAACTACAACTCCTTGCAGGCGGAAATCCGCCATCGCTTCAGCCACGGTCTGTTCGTGCAAGGGAACTATACCTTCCAGAAGACGCTGACCGATGCCGGCGGCACGGCGCAGACACGCGTCGATTCGGTGCTATCGATCTTCGCGCCGGAGCTCGAGTACTCGCGCGCCGACTACGATCAGACGCACGTCTTCAATCTGGCGACGGTGTACGAACTGCCGTTCGGCAAGGGCAAGGCGTTCCTGAATAAAGGCGGCGTGGTTGACCGGGTGTTTGGCGGCTTTCAGTTCAACAACCTGCTTCGTTGGGCGAGCGGCGCGCCGATCACCATCGTCGATCCGCGTGGCACCTTGAACCGCGTCGCGTTTTCCGGCCGCCAGACGCCATCGACCTCTCTCAACAAGGACCAGATCAAGAAGCTGATCGGCATCCGCAAGACCAAGTGCGGCGTCTTCTTCATTGACCCGTCGGTAATCAACTTCAACCTCGACACCTGCACGGGAACGGGCCGCGGCGCGGAAGGCTTCGGCCAGCCAACGTTCGCCGGACAGGTCTTCTTCAATGTCGCGCCGGGGCAGACCGGCAACCTTGAGCGGGCTTTCATCAACGGCCCGGTGATCTTTAACTGGGACGCGTCCATCACCAAGAACGTCCACATCAAAGAGAGCCTCAAAGTGCAGCTTCGCCTCGAAGCGTTCAACGTCGTCAACCGGGCGAATTTCTTCGTGAGCCAGTTCGGCGGTCTGAACATCAACAGCACGAACTTTGGCCGCGTCACCAGCCTGGCGACCAACCCGCGCATCGTCCAGCTTGTGGCCCGCATCGAGTTCTAACTCGAAGCCGTATGCGCAACCTGCCAATCGGGCGCTGTCGTGAAGGCAGCGCCCGATTTTTTTGCAACGAATGCCTGTTGACCTGGAATCCTGATGCTACGCTCGGTGTCAGGAGAACAGCGGTGGCCGCCGCACCATGGAACTGGCGCTCCGAATAATATTCTAGCGAGCGTTATCGCAAGAGTGATTCTTCAAGGGAGAGTCCGAAAGGCTTCCCTTTTTATTCGTGCGTCCTGCGAGTGGAAGTCCGCTACGAGCCTGCATCACGTGCGAGTACCGCTCGATGATCATCAAATCGGTGACATCGACTGAGCCTAACGTGTATCGAACATCACGGCAGACACCGCGAACAGCTCGTCGACTACCCTCACGACGCATCGGCGGGGGCCCGCGGCCGCCAGCCCCGGGCGGGCGAACTTCTACGCGAATGTACCCCGCCAAGGTCAGGGCCGGAATTGACATCCATAGAGGCTCCCCGTCGTTCTCTTGCCTGTGAGAGACGGCCCCCAATTTGGTAGACAGCGAGGATCGATATCCAATTTTTCGGAGAAATTTACGGATTTTTGAATCCATCATCAACCGTCGGTCAGGCTGCCACGAGCTAACTGTGGAGAATGGGGGGCCAATCACCTTGTCGTGCGTTGGCACGCGTTTTGCCCGACTCGTTCTCCCCTCTGCAATCTTTCTTGGACTCGTCTCTTAATAGTGGGCCGGTAGGCTGTCACAGGCGGTAAGTGACAGGATTTTCCTACCGAAAGGGCGAACAACCGACCGCGCAAAGTGCTTCGATGGGTCTTTCGTTGCGGAGGGCTCGCGCGAGTTATCTCTGAGGTAGCACTCCAAAAAGAAGGAGTATTAACCTCTCTTGTTCGACAAAGTACAACGATAGTGTTCGAGGCTGCACCGCCTCAACCCAACGAGGCGCACTGCCTCAAAGTCAACTCTGAATGGTCGACCGGTTCTCAGGCTCAAAACAGGCGCAGAGTTCAAGCCGGTTTTCTGTTTCTTTTGAGATTCCGGACGGCCCCTCAAATCCACTAGGAGGAGAATCTTAAATGAGAAAGAAGAAAGTGCTAGCTAAAGCAGTGATAAGCACGCTCTCGATGCTGCTGATATTAGGCTCGTTTAGCGGCTTGGGTCGCGCGCAGGTAACCACCACTGGCCGAATAAGCGGCATTGTGATGGATCAGCAAGGCGCGGTGATACGCAACGCCGAGATCGTCGTGAAGAACAACGAGACCGGTGAGGAATACAAGGCCAGATCTGGTGAGGAAGGTACATTCGCTGTTTCGGCCCTGTCGGTCTCGACTTACACCGTGACGGTCACCGCTCAGGGGTTCAAACAGACAAGGTTGACAGATGTAAAAATCGAAGTGGGCAAGTCGGCGACTGTCGAAGTTAGGCTCGAAGTCGGCGCAGCCAGCGACTCGGTCACGATTACTGGTGGGGCTGAAGTGCTGCAAAGGGACACAACCAATATCGGTTCAATTATCTCGGGCCGCCAGATCACCGAGTTGCCGTTCACGTCTCGTGACGCCCTTGATCTGGTGCTGACACTGCCGGGCACATCGACCCCAGGGCGTCCGCGTTCTTCTTCGATAAACGGGCTGCCCAAGGGCGCGCTGTTTATCAGCCTCGACGGCATCAATGCGCAAGATAACTTCCTGCGAACTTCCGATGCGTTTTTCACCTACATCCGTCCTCGCGTCGATGCAATATCGGAAGTGGAGGTCTCAACTTCCACGCCCGGCGCAGAGGCTTCGGCCGGAGGCGCGATACACATCCGGTTCATTACCCAAGGTGGGTCGAATGATTATCACGGCGGCTTTTACTGGTACAATCGCCAGCCGGGCTTCAATGCCAACTACTATTTCAACAACCTGACCGGCACCGACCGCGCGCCGATTAGGTTGAATCAGTGGGGATTCAAGGCAGGCGGCCCGATTACCCCGTGGCTCAAAGACCGTGCGTGGTTCTTTGTGAACTACGAAGAATTCAGGTTGCCTGAGGCGACGGTTCGCACACGAACCATATTGACTCCTGACGCACAGGCAGGAATCTTCCGTTACCCGGGTGGCCCCGGGGGTGGCGTAAACCTTTTAGCGCTCGCGGCAGCGAACGGATTTACAGGGACGTTCGATCCTACAATCGCGAAGATCCTCGCGGACATACGCAGCTCGACATCCGCGGGCTCTCTTAAGCCGCAAACCGATCTAAATCAGCAGACGTTCACGTTCACGAATACGGGCGGGCAGCTTCGCCGTTTCCCGACACTTCGTTTGGACTTCAACGTAACCAGCAAGCATCACGTCGAGGCCATCTACAACTTCCAGGATTTCGCGTCTAAGGTGGACTTCCTTAATGGCGTTGATCCCGCTTTCCCGGCGCCGGTGCCACAGATTCTGGGAAGCCAGGCCTCAAACCGTTTCTCACTCTCAACCGCGCTGCGCTCACAGCTTAGTTCGACCGTGGTAAACGAAGCGCGGTTCGGCCTGACGGGCGGAACGGTGGTCTTCTTCCCCGAAGTGAGTCCCGGTTCCTTTGCGCCTTTTGGTGGTGTCGCCCCGATTTTCCCCGGCGCATTGTCAAATCCCGAATCGTTCGACAGCAATCAACGGCGCAACTCTCCTGTCCAACAGTTCAATGATAACCTCTCCTGGACCAAGGGCAGTCACAATTACAACTTTGGGGCTGCGTATAACAAAGCAACGTCGTTCTTCCAGAGCTCCGGCGGATCTCTGATTCCTGAAGTCAGTTTCGATGTGGTGACGGCGGATCCAGCCACTTCGATTTTCAGTAGCGCGAACTTCCCCGGCGCTGACGCCACAACGATAGCCAATGCCAGGGGTATCTATGCGATGCTGACCGGCCGCCTCTCGCAAGCCACATTCGCCGCCAAGCTTGACGAGACGACAAAGAAGTATTCACTGGACGGCTCGGCTGTTGAACGTAACAGCGTTCACGGCTATGGCTTCTACTTCCAGGATTACTACAAGTTCCGCCCGAATCTCAGCATTAACTATGGCATGCGCTGGGAAGCCGCGCTTTCGCCGAGTCACAACAATGCTGTCTACGTTAGACCGACGGGCGTGTTCGGAATAAGCGGCGAGGGAAATCTGTTCAAACCGGGTGTGACACCTGGGGCCGCGACCACCTACGTCCTTGTCGATAAGAATACCAAGGCGTTCGCGGACGACCGCAACAACTGGGCGCCTAGCCTCGGCATCGCCTGGAGTCCGAATTTCAAGTCAGGCCTGCTCAAGCACATATTCGGCGAAAATGACAAGACCGTCATTCGCAGCGCTTATGCGATCTCTTATGTCGTCGGCGGTTTCGCCGACTACAACGGGGTATGGACCAACAATCCTGGCCTCAGTCGAGCTATAAGCCTGTTGAACGGTCGAGACTTCACACCGGGCAGTCTCCTGTTGCGAAGCGGGCTGCCGGCCTTTACTGCTCCGGCCCCGCCGGTTTACCCGTTGGCCGCCTCGATAGGGGTTCAGGCTCGGGATTTCAATCCGAATCTGAAAGTGCCCTACGTCCAGTCATGGAATTTCGGCATCCAGCGCGAGCTTACGAAAGACACCGTCTTTGAAGCTCGCTATGTCGGGAACCATTCGATAGGCCTCGGTAGGGCATACAACGTCAACGAGGTGAACATCTTTGAGAATGGATTCCTTCAGGAGTTCATCGCGGCGCAGAACAATCTAGCCATCAGCATCGCACAGGGCAAAGGGTCGAGCTTCCGTAACCAGAGCTTGGCCGGGCAAGTGGCGTTGCCGATATTTGAAAAGTCGTTCGCAACGGCGGTAAGCAATTTCACGAATACGACCTTCGTGCAGTTGCTTCAGCAAGGTCAAGCCGGAAACGTGGCCAACCGGCTGGGGAATCAGACGGGCGCTGTGACGTTCCAAGCTAATCGCGTAGCTGCCGGACTGCCTGCGAACCTGTTTATCGCCAACCCGTCGGTGATGGGCGCTGTCTCGAATCTGGCGACCAACAGCGGCAGCAGCACCTACAACGCGCTCCAGTTTGAATTGCGCAAGCGATTCTCGCACGGCGTTACGGTGAACGCGAATTATACCTGGAGCCACGCGCTGACGAACGAGTTCACCAACTCGGGAGCAATTCAACCACACACCCTGCGCAATGAGGGGATGGACAAAGGGCCGTCACCGTGGGACATCCGTCATTCGTTCAAGGCCAGCTACACTTATGATCTGCCGTTCGGGGCGGGCCACAAGTGGGACTACAAAGGCCCTGCCAATATCATAGGTAAGGTGATCGAAGGCTGGGCAACGGATGGTATCTTCCGATGGACAAGCGGCCGTGTGTTTCCGCTCGACGGCGGCCGCACAACCGTGAATCAGTTCGACTCAGGAGTGGAACTGGTCGGCATGAGCATCCAGGAGCTACAGAAACTGGTGAAGATTCGCAAGCAGCCTGCGGACGCAACTCGCGGCACGGTCTTCTGGCTTCCGGACGACATTGTTCAGAACACTCTGAAAGCGTTCGGCTTGGTTCTCGGTGCGCCGAGCGGCAGGTACATCGCGCCGCCGACCACACCGGGCAAGTTCGGTACTTACCTCTTCTTGTATGGACCGAGCTTCCTCCGCGCCGACTTGAGCCTGGTCAAGAAGACGCGAATAACTGAGCGCGCCAACGTGGAGCTCCGCATGGAGTTCTTGGATGCGTTCAACAACGTCAACTTCCTGATCGGCAATGTTGGCGCTGCCGACGTGGCCAACGCTGACTTCAACAGGGTCGCTGTTAACACACTCAATTTCGGACAGACCAGTCACGCTTACCGAGATCTTTCAACCACCAACGATCCAGGCGGGCGTTTGATGCAGTTCGTCCTCAGGGTCAACTTCTAATCGAACGATCAATGATCGTGTTGGAAACGGGAGCGCGCCCGAGGCGCTCCCGTTTTTACTAGAGGACGCTCGCATGAAGACACGGGTCCCGATCAATCAGTTGGTGCGCGTCCTCTTGAGTGTCTTCTGGCTGGGCGTTGTCGCAAATGCTCAACTGGGGATACGAGGCCAGATATTCATGCCTGACGGGTCGCCGGCGCAGCACCCGTTGCGATTCACCTTGCTCACAGATAACGGCACGCGCACCGAGATTTATTTCACAGATTCGAACGGGAGAATCGCGCTGCCCCGAATCAACTACCCTTACACGATTTTGGTCGAGACTGACGGAGAGAGTTACGACACAACTATGGTGTCGTTTAACCCGGTCCACGCAGGAAACTATATCGTCGTCAGTCTAAGGCCGCTCACGGTTGCCAAGCCGTCCGCACCTGGAACAGTAAAAGCCGACGCGGTCGACCCTAACGTCTCTCCGAAGGCCAAGCAGGTTTATGAAGAGGCGACCAAGCTCTTGCAGGCTGGAAAATACGAGGAAGCTTCGGAGCTGCTCAAGCGCGCCATTTCACTTCAACCAGATTATGTACAGGCTCATAACGATCTCGGCGCGGTGTACATGAAACAGAATCAGCTCGACAAGGCCGAAGAAACACTGCGCCAGACGATAAAGCTTAACAACAGGTGGTACCTCCCTCAGTTGAACCTCGGGGTCGTTCTTAACCGCAAACGCAAGCACACAGAGGCAGCGAAATTACTCACCGAGCTCCGAGACAATCATCCCGATCAGCCAAAAATCCACCCTCCGCTTGTCGAAGCATTGATCGAGGCGCACCAGTGGCGCCAAGCAGAAGAGGAATTAGAAAAGGCGCTAGCTGTCAAAGGCGCGGACATCGTAGACCTGAAGATTAAGATGGGAATGGTCAGGATGAGACAGGACAAGTTTGCATCAGCAGTGACCGCATTCCGTGAGGCGATTACCATTGAGCCGGAGAACGCCCTCGCCCAGTTTAATCTCGGTGCTACGCTTCTGGAAAGCGGCGATCTCGATGAGGCCGAAGCGGCGCTGCGACGCGCTTGTCAGCTCGAAGGCGACAAGATGCCTGGTGCTCAGTTGCTTTTGGGCCAGATCTATTTTCGCAAGAAGGATTACCCTAAAGCGATAGAAGCATTCGAGGCTTACTTGCGCGGTCTTCCTAACGCTCCGAACGCAACTCAAGTCAAAGACGCTGTACAAAAGCTCCGTCTGGCCAGTCGCGACCCTCAGACGCGTAAACCCTGAGCCTCTGTCCGCATTACTCGTTGACACCATTCGCTCGACCAGGTTTTGTCCGCTTTCGGGAAAATCGTCGCCGTCGTCAGCAGCGTAAGTGAGCCAACGTTGACGATCGGTTTACTGTCATGCGAGGTGCATCAGTCTCGGCAGATTCACCAAGAATTGCGCGGCAGGCGATCAACGCGATTTTATCAGGCTAATGTTCAGGTGTGGAACGATCCTATAGCCCGGCCCGCCTACTCTCCCTTGAAGAACCTACTGCTTTTCTGCCATCTTGATCGCTTGAAGCATCGCTCGAGCTTTGTTGACTGTTTCGACGTACTCGCTCTCGGGCACTGAGTCCGCAACTATGCCCGCGCCAGCTTGGAAGTACGCCCGTCCATCTTTCGCGAGTATCGTTCGAATCGCAATGCACGAGTCGAGGTTTCCGGAGTAGTCCAAATACTAAGAAGCAAACAGCGTCGAACTCCCCTTGCATTTTGCAATGCGTTTTGCCAGAATCACGCTTCCCTCATTGCACTAATTTTCCGATTCGTCTGAATTAGCAACAACCGGCAGGTATCACATGCACCTCGTGATACGTGCTCCAGTTCAAGGCGCAAACTAGGGGCTCAAGAATAACTACTTCGGTGGGCCTTTCGTTACGCGAGGCTCGCCGGAGTCACATAAGAGGACACACGACACGAAGGAGGAGAATCTAATGAAAGACTCTGCATTCTCATTGCTGCGTGGCGCTCCCGGCACGTCTGCGTCAGGACAACGCGCGAGAGGCTTGCTGAAGCTGACGATTTCGCTAGTAGCGCTTCTGATCCTTTTGACGCCCACCAGGATCGTGCTGTCGCAGACAGCGACCACGTCCAGGATCTCGGGAATCGTAACTGACCCCAATAAAGCGGTGCTGCCCGGGGTCGAGGTAGAATTGACTGACCCTTCTACAAATCAGCACTGGAAACAGACGACTGACGAGTCCGGGAAATACGTCTTCGCTTCGGTTGCACCCGGGGTCTATAGCATGACCGTAACCAAACAGGGATTCCGCACAACGAGCTTTGGCGTAGTGAAAGTTGAGGTCGCGAAGTCATACGATTTCGACGCGGTGCTCGAGGTCGGCGAGGTGAGGGAAATCGTCCAGGTCGTCGCCGGCGGGGAAGTGGAATTGCAGAAGACCGATTCCACAGTAGGCAACGTGATTTCGGGGTCAATAATGCCTCGCTTTCCGGCTCTTACACGCACGGCAAACGAGCTGCTCACTTTGCAACCCCTGGCGACGCCCGACGGCTCGATCGCCGGGTCGCGATCCGATCAGAGTACTTTCCTTCTGGACGGCATCGACATAACCAACCAATCGGTCGGAGGGCTCGGGACCTACGCACGACTACCGATCGACGGTATAGAGGAGTTTCGAGTCGGCGTCGCAAACCCGACCGCCGCTTTTGGCCGCGGCGCAGGAGGCCAGGTCTCGGTGATCAGCCGGCACGGCACCAACGACTATCACGGTGCCGCGTACGCGTATCACCAGAATGATAACCTCAACGCCGCCTCCTGGACCGATAAACGCCTGGGGAGAAGAGCCAACGGCACCGAAGTGGTGCGTAAGGCTGAATTAAAAGACAACCGCTTCGGCTTCCGATTCGGCGGTCCGATCTACCCGTGGAAGGACAAGGCATTCGTGTTCCTTAACTATGAGGGACGGCGCTTCCCGCGAAACACCTCGATTCTGCGCGTCGTACCGACCGATACTTTGCGGGCGGGCATTTTGCGTTTCCGTGACGCCTCCGGCAGCATTGTCTCTTACAACCTGGCGACTGCGGCTCTATGTGGCGCCGCTGGTAATCAGCCCTGCGATCCACGCGGACTTGGGCTAAGCCCCACCATCTCAGCGCTCTTCAAGAAGCTGCCAGCCGGCAACGATTCGTCATCCGGAGACGGGTTGAACACCATCGGCTTCCGAGGCAACGTCGGCAATCCGCTCACGAATGATTATTACAATGCTCGGGTGGACTACAACATCTCCGACAAGTGGCGCTTCGACGCGGCATTTCGCTATTTTGGAGAGTTGAACGGCCTGGCGACTCCAGCTTCCATCGTCGACGGAAATCTCCAGAGCTTGGGGAAGTCTCCCACCAGGCAGAACATGATCAGCGCCGGCGTGGTCGGGACTTTCACTCCCAACCTGACGGGCGAGTTCCGTTTCGGCTGGGTTAGGACTCGAACGGCGCAGGACGTGACCCGGCCAGATGCATCGGCTGGGATATTGGGCATCCCTGGAACCGAGTCTGGTATCACCGATGGACAATCGCACATTGCTCTCGATCTGGGAGCTCGGGGCGGGTTCAACAGTCTCCTGTCTGAGCCCATCGACGTTGACACCCAGGTGGCCCGCAAGCAGGTAAACGACAACAAGAACTTCCAGTACAACGCGGACATGACCTGGGTCAAGGGCGATCACACTTTCCAGTTCGGTAGCCACCTTCGCTACCTGCCTACCAGGCACCTCCGCGACGATAAGGTGCTGGGTGCTCTGGGAGCGCTGGTCGCGCAGTTAGATTCCGATCTCGGGAGTGTTTCGATTCCCGCCACAAGCCGGCCTCCGACTTGTAGTGCTACGATCACCAAGAACTGTCTGACTGCCGCCGACGTTTCGAACTACAACCGGTTCTTTGCTTCGGCTACAGGGATCGTTGATAACGTCAGCGTGCTTGCGGTTCGTGACGGCGCATTGAAACCTCTACCGTTTGGTGAACTCCTGGAGGCGGACACTACTTTGTGGGCGCCGGAGTTTTATTTCCAGGACGTCTGGCGGATCCGTCCGTCGCTGACGCTCACCTTCGGTCTAAACTACGGATGGCAGACGCCGCCCACCGAGAAGCTCGGCCGCCAGAGCGTTCAGATCGATGGCAAGACCCTGCAGATACAGACGGCCAGGGACTATCTGCGGGCTAGGGAGGACGCAGCCCGCGCCGGCAAGATCTACAATCCACCGATCGCCTTCCAACCCATCAAGGAATCGGGCCGTAGCGGCGTATTCGACATCGACTGGAATAACATAGGTCCGCGGGTGGCCGCCTCCTGGAACCCATCCTTCAAGAACAAGTACCTGAACGCGCTTTTCGGGGATCACAAGACAGTGATTCGCGGAGGCTACAGTCTTGTATTCGATCGCCAGAACACCGTACAGAGTGTGATCATCCCCACGCTTGGTGTGGCCTTCGCTCAGACGCTCAACGTCAGCTCCCCGCTATGCAATTCCACTGGTAGTGGAGGCACGGGCTGCAATGGAACCAGCACGAATCCGGCTTTGAGCGGGTTTCGCGTTGGCGTGGACGGGAGAATTCCGATACCGACGGTCCCGGTGTTGGGGAAGCCGATCTCCCCATTCTGGGGCATCAAGCCTGGAGCCGTTGGGCCTCCATTCAAGACTACCGACTTGATTCTGGACCCCGAGATTCTTTCGTTCCAGGTGGACCCGTCGATCGAGGTTGGTGAGAATCACGCAATCGACCTCACCTGGCAGCGTGAGCTCAAGGGGAATATGTTGCTTGAAGCCGGATATGTCGGCCGTTTCGCAAGGAAGCTCCCCCAGAGCATGAACTTTGGCCAGGTGCCGTATATGTTTCTGGACACAGCGTCGAACCAGACGTTTGCTCAGGCGTTTGATGCGGTGGCAAACCAGCTGCGAACTGGTGTGTTGCCGGCCAATGTGACAGTCCAACCGTGGTTTGAGAACCTGTTTCCGTCGCTGGGAGCCACGGCCGGAGGCACACGGGCTTTGGCGACCACCCAGCAGGCGAACTTCATCAGCGGGAACATAAGCAGCATTTTCCAGACCATCGATGTACGCCGGATGCTGAACGGACAGCAGCCGTTCAACAACTACGTTGCCCAAACGCTCTTCCTGCGCGCAAGCACGGGGTTGTCCAACTACAACGCCCTGTTCGTGACACTGCACAAGCGCCTGTCGCAGGGCTTGCTGTTCACCGTCAACTACACGTTCTCGAGGTCGCTGGATCAGTTTGGCAATATCCAGAACGCGGCGAACGTGATGCCTAACAGCTTCGATCTGAACGCTGAGTATGGACCATCACCGTTCGACATCAACCATCTGTTCAACACGTCGTGGCTGTATGACCTGCCCTTCGGGCGCAGCCCCTCTTTGCGCAGCTCGTTCAGTCCGCTCAACAAGGTGTTAGAAGGCTGGTACCTCTCGGGGATATTCACCGCTCAGAGCGGCGACCCGCTTACTGTCACCGAAAACGCGTTTGTGTGGGGCGGCAGCCGCTTCCTCGGATTCAACTCCGGCGCGCTTTCTAAGGTCAACCCGAGCACGTTTGGCAACAATGTCAATCGCGGCATTGCGGGTAGTAGCAACATAGGCGTGAGCGGCAACCCAGCCACTGGCGGTTCTGGGCTCAATCTGTTTGGGAACCCAGAAGAAGTGTACAACCAGTTCCGCAGGGTGAACATCAGCACCGACGGTCGTGCTGGTCGCGCCAACCCGCTGCGAGGACTGCCGAGATGGAATCTGGACGCTTCCCTCGGGAAGAAGACGAACATAACTGAAAAGGTGAATGTGGTCTTTTCGGCAGACTTCTTCAACGTCCTCAACAAGGTGGACTTCAACAACCCCGGCTTGTCGTTGACTGGGCCCACAACCTTCGGAGTAATCACCAGCCAGTTCGTCCCAGCGAACCGGACTTCGGGCAGCAGGTGGATTCAACTCTCTTTCCGCGTCGAGTTCTAAATCCACCTGTCGTGAGTTGTTCTCGAATTACGGGTTGGGCCGTGGGGCCCAGCCCGTCTTTTTTTGCTTCGGGGAAAGCCGCGAGCTTCCAATCTCAATCGAAGGTCATAACAACGATCCGTGCGCGAAGTAGCTACCGGTTCTCTGCCATCTCAATGGCCTGCAGCATCGCGCGAGCCTTGTTTACGGTCTCGACGTACTCGCTCTCGGGCACTGAGTCCGCAACTATTCCGGCGCCCGCTTGGAAGTACGCTCGCCCATCTTTCGTGAGTATCGTTCGAATCGCAATGCACGAGTCGAGGTTACCCGAATAGTCGAGGTACATGACCGATCCCGCGTAGACTCCGCGCCGCGTCGGCTCAAGCTCATCGATGATCTCCATCGCGCGGATTTTGGGCGCGCCGCTTACGGTGCCCGCAGGAAAGCACGCAGCCAGCGCATCGAAGCGGTCCATTCCTGCCCGCAGCCGAGCCTTGATCGCAGACGCAAGGTGCATCACGTGCGAGTACCGCTCGATGATCATCAAATCGGTGACATCGACTGAGCCATAGTCTGCAACGCGCCCCAGGTCGTTGCGGCCCAGATCAACCAGCATTACATGCTCGGCTACTTCTTTTTCGTCGGCGCGCATCTCTTCGCCGAGCAACAGGTCTTCGGTTTCAGTGGCGCCGCGGGGTCTCGTGCCTGCAATCGGGCGATACTCGATTCGGCGGCCGGTCGCACGCACAAGCATCTCGGGCGACGCGCCGATGATCGACTGATCGGCGATCTTCAAGAAGAACATATAAGGCGAGGGATTCACCACGCGCAGCGCGCGATAGACCTCGAACGGATGCGCGCTCAGACCCACTTCGAATCGCTGCGAAAGCACCGCCTGGAAGATGTCCCCGGCCGCGATGTACTCCTTTGCGGCGGTTACTGCTTGTTCGAACTTTTCCCTGGTCAGGTTCGAGCGCACCCGCGGATCACCTGAAGCCTGTCGACGCGGCAGCGGCTCGATCGGGTCTTCAAGCCGGGCCTCCACCGCTTCGATGTCGTCAATCGCTTTCCGATACTCGTCCTCGAGGCCGTCAGTTTTGCCGCCGGTGAAGACATTGGCGATCACGTGAATCTGGTGACGCACGTGATCGAAGACCAGCAGCCGCGAGAAGAACATCATTACGGCGTCGTCGATCCCGATGTCATCGGGGTGAGAATCAGGAATCTTCTCGAACCAGCGCACCGCGTCGTAGCTCAAGTAGCCGACGGCGCCGCTCACGAACGGAGGGAGGTCAGCGAACCTCACCGGAATGTGCTGTCCGGAAAGGCCTCGAAGCACCGCGAGCATCGGCTGGTCAGTCTCTTCCTTGCTTGAACCTCTCTCGATTGTGACCTTGCTCGCGCGGCTGCGGACGATGATCTCGGGGTCGAATCCGAGAAACGAGTAGCGCGCAACCTTCTCTCCTCCTTCCACGGATTCGAGCAAGAACGAGTACGGACTGAGCCGTTCGATCTTCAGGTACGCAGCAACCGGCGTAAGCAGGTCCGCCATCACGCGCTTCACCACCGGCACAACGGTGCCCTCGCCAGCCAGCCTGAGGAAGTCCTCATAGGTTTGAGGGTGAAGGTTGTTCATGCGGACCCGTTGAGCGGTTTCATGATCTCTTCAAGCGGGAGATCCGGTTCATCGATTCTCCGATCAGTTCTCGATCAAGACAACGTGCAACTGCTGCGGCCCATGCACCCCGACCACCAGGGTCAACTCGATGTCCGCAGTGCGGCTTGGGCCTGTGATAAACGTGATCGCACTGCTCAAGTCTCTGCCCTCGGCCTCAGCCTCGCCGCGCA
>JBGQGO010000034.1:0-17980 GCA_041497455.1 Blastocatellia bacterium
ACAAGGATGTTGTAAGAATCGGCAAGCCCTGCGTACGCGAGCGCGTAGCCAGGGTCGCTCTCGATCGCTTGCTGGAAGTATTCGATTCCCTTCTTGAGCCCCTCGGCGGTCCGCTTGTTCCAGTAAAATCGGCCCTTGAGGTAAAGCTGATAAGCTTCGGTGTTTTCGGTGTATCGCTTGGTGAGTTGTTTCTTCTCGGCGCCGCTCAACTTCAGCCGAAGCTTGCCGGAGATCTCTCTCGATATCTCTTCTTCAATGGTGAATATGTCCGATAGCTTGCGGTTGTATTGCTCGCCCCAAAGATGTGACCCGTCTTCGGTGTCGACCAATTCCGTCTTAATGATCAGTAGATCCCCGCGCTGAAGCACTCGGCCGGTCAGCGCCGCGCGCACGCCCAGTTCCTGGCCGACTCTTTGCGGATCGACCTCCTTGCCTTTGTAACGGAATACCGTGCTGCGCGCCATCACTCGCAGCTTGGGAAGCTGCGAGAGATTGTTGATGATGCTTTCGGTAATTCCGTCCGACAGGTACTCGGTGTCGGGATCTCCGCCGGCGTTGATGAGCGGCAAGATGGCAAGCGAGTCAATCGCCTTGCGGGAACGCCCTCGCCGCGTCGATTGAGTTTTGCGAAACGCTGGCGCGTTTGTGACCGCGCTCGTGTCGCTGTCACGCCGGAGGTTCCGCAAGTCGATCGACACCTCTCGAGCGGAGTAGTACCGCCGTTCGCGGTCCTTTTCCATGCACTTGCGCACGATGCGTTCCAGCTCAGGCGGCACGTCATAGTTGAAGCGAGCGATGGCGATGGGTTCCTTGTGAATTATGCTATCGATGATCTCGGTTGCGCTGGCGCCCTCGAAAGGCAGTCTTCCGGTCAACATTTCGTAGATCACAACGCCGTGCGAGAAGATGTCCGAGCGCTGGTCCAGGTCACGCCCAAGGGCCTGCTCCGGTGACATGTACGAGACGGTGCCAAGCACTACGCCAACAGCCGTCTGCCCGCCGATCGCCACGGTAGGATCGGTGCTATCGATCGAGCTGCCCGCCTGGATCATCTTGGCCAGGCCGAAGTCGAGCATCTTAACCAGCCCGCGCTCGGTGACGATCAGGTTCGAGCTTTTGACATCTCGATGGATGATCCCCAGCGTGTGAGCTTCATCAAGCGCATCGGAGATCTGCATCGCGATATCGATGACGTCGCTAGTCGGCAGCGTGCGCCGATCTATGCGTTCTGAAAGCACCTCACCCTCGACGTACTCCATTGCGATGAACATCGCGCCGTCGTGTTCGCCGATGTCGTAGATGGCTGCAATGTTCGGCGAGCGCAACGCCGACGCCGCGCGGGCCTCTTTCAGGAACCGGGTGCGCCGCTCGGAGTCGTATTGATAGGAAGCTGGCAGGAACTTGAGAGCAACCTGCCGCCCGAGGCGTGTGTCCTCTGCCAGGTACACCTCTCCCATTCCGCCGGCGCCGAGCTTTTTTTGAATACGGTAGTGGGAAACGGTTTCTGAGATCACGGTAGTCTCATCCAGGCGTTGGTCGTTAATGTGGTAATACGCATTCGCGGGTGCTTTCAGTTTTCAGATAACGCGAACCAGGATATGAGTCACCGGTACGCTAATCATCGGGGGTGATTAGGATTGGCACGGCCATAAAAGGTTCCTGCGCGAATTCCACTCACGGCAGTGGGTGGATAGTTCAAGCCCAGCCTACACAGGGAGGAAACCCGGGATTCCCGTTTTCCTCTCCTTCTCTCCCCTCGCGGCGCGAGGAGAGAGATGACAAAAAGCAAAGGGGACGGGTCGCCCGTCTTGTAGGCCGCACCTGAACGATCCACCCACTGCCGTGGGTGGGATTGGCGCCGATTGCATCAGCCCCTTTGTTTAGGAGTCATCCGAGCTCGAGTCCCACTATTAATTACACCCCTAATCCTCGTCCTTCTTCTCGGTAGCAAAGAACTCTTTCTCTTCCTCGATAACTCTTCTCTCAAACCTGCTGATCACGTAGACCGTTGCAATAATGATCACGACGACCAGCAGTATGATCTGTATTCGTTTGAGGTCGCCGACCAACTTTTCAATGCCGGTCGCGAACGTGAAGCCGAGCCCGGCAAGCACGCCAACCCAAACGGCGCAGCTTGCCAGCGTCAAAAGCGCGAACCTCAAGAATCCGAAGTGGGCAAGCCCGTAGAATATCGCGCTCGTGGTCCGAAGGCCGTATACGTATTTCACAATAAACACCGACAGCACTCCGAACCTTCGCATCAGCTTTTCAACGCGAGGCCGCGCACGAATAAAGAAGTGCCAGGTTCGCGCCCTTCCTCGAAACCGCGCCCCGATCATGTAGCTGAGCGAGTCGCCTACGAAACCGCCTGCCGTGCCTACCACCAAGGCTTCCTCGAACGTAAAAAGCCCGGCCCGAGCAAGCACACCCGATAACAGCAGCGTCAGATCGCCCTCGATCATCGTCCCGAAGAACACCGCCCACAACCCGTATCTTTGGAGCAACTCGTACATTCGTTAGGTTCTGGTTCCGCCTTGCCCGTTTCTGGCGGTTAGGCGATTCAACTGAAGCCAGAAACTAGAAACTACGGAACGACTTAAGCCGGAGGATTCTAGCGCACTTTGCTAAAATTGACATCCCTTTCAAGCCTTTGCTATCCTCAGAAACTAAAGCTTGATAACTTGTCCGCGGCGGCGCGGGTACCCCTCTATGACTACGAACGAATCAGTCTTCATTGGCATCGACCTCGGCGGAAGCACTCTCAAGGGCGCGCTCATCAGCCACACAGGCGAGATCATTCAGGAAACGCGATTCGAGGCTGAACAAAAGGGCCCCGATGTCCTGTTTAGTCAGGTCGTTGAGACGGCGCTCAGTCTTCGTGATCACAAGAACGCCGGCGGACAAGTCGGCGGAATCGGAGTCGGCATACCCGGTCTGGTCAATCGCAAGACGAACCGCATCGAGGTCATGCCCAACCTGCCGGCGCTTTCTCAGATAGACATAACCACCGAGCTTTCACGCGAGACAGGCCTGCCGGTGATACTCGACAACGACGCGAACGCCGCTGCCTACGGAGAGCTTCAGGTCGGAGCGGCACGCGGCCGGCGAGAGGTCTTCTTCGTGACGCTCGGGCAGGGCATTGGCGCAGGCTTGATCATCAACGGGCAAATCTATCGCGGCGCGGCCGGGTTCGCCGGCGAGTTCGGGCACATGACGATCGACCCTGAAGGCATCGAGTGCGCTTGCGGCAATATCGGATGCCTCGAGACCATTGCGTCGGGACCCAACATCGTGCGCCGGACGCGCGAGCGGCTTTATCGTGACCGGACGTCCTCGCTTTCGCGGCTCGCTATTCCCCGCGACCGTGAGTTCACCGCGGAAGACATAGCTCACGCGGCGAGTGAAGGCGACGAGATGGCTCAGGTGATGATGGAACGCACGGGTATGTTCTTAGGTATCGCTCTGGCGGCGGTGATCAACCTGCTGAATGTCGAGATGGTAGTCATGGGCGGAGGAGTGATGGAGGCCGGTGACTTGATACTGAAACCCACGATCAAAGAGACTCGCCGCCGCGCGTTCCCGCCTTCGTTCAATAGCTGCGAGATCGTGATCGCCAAGCTCGGCGCTACGGCCGGAATGATCGGCGCCGCGCTGATGGCTCGGGATCAGGCTAATTAACGCGACTGCGGAATCATGCTACACGTTTCTGCTGACATTCTTAGTATTCGGAGCCCTCTTGACGTTGTTAGTCGTGGTCGTACTGCAACGCCTCAACGTGATTCCTCCGCCGGCCGGTCGGATAGCAAGCGCAGAAGGGTGATATGGGCGTGCGAGCCGCAAGGAAGGGATCAAGGAGACTTTGGGCGGTGTCCTATACTAATAGGACACCACCAGACTTTGATCTAGTCGCCTCTCGTTCTATCATAGCTCCATCGAGGTAAACCGACATGGCTCAGGTTGAATTCAAGCTACTCCTGCCCGATAGCCTTGCGCGCGAAGCTGAGGCCAATGGACTGTTGACTCCCGAGTCAATCGAGGCCCTGCTGCGCAACGAACTCGTACGTCGCAGCCGCGTCAATCAGTTGTTTGACGCGGCAGACCGACTGGCCGAGATCGATTTGCCGCCGCTGACTGAAGCTGAGCTGGACGCCGAGATCCGGGCCGTTCGCAACGCGAGGCGCGCTCCTGATGCGAGTGGTCGCTGATACAAACACAGTTGTGTCCGGTCTGCTATGGCATGGCCCGCCGCGGAAGATCTTCGATGCGGCACGCAAGGGAGAGTTCGAACTATTCACCAGCGTCGCTCTCCTCACAGAGCTGGAAGAAGTATTAGGACGCGAGAAGTTCGCGAAGAGGCTTGCCATCGCCGATGTCACACCCCGTGAATTGGTCTTGGGCTACGCCGCGCTTGCAGCTCCAGTCACTCCGCTCGCAATACCAGCAGTTATTCTCGATGACCCGGATGACGACGCTGTCCTGGCTTGTGCGCTTGCAGCTCAGGCCGAAGTGATCGTTTCCGGAGACAGTCACCTGCTGAGCTTGAAAAACTATCAAGGTATCGACATTCTTACGGCTCCGAAACTGTTGACTCGAATTCCCGGAGAATGACGGCAGGAGACTATGAAGAAAAAAGAAGACCGCAAACCGAGAACCAATCGGTCGAATCGAGAACTCGACCGCCGCTCCTTCGTAAAGCTTCTTCCCGCCGTCGGAGTGGCCGGCCTCGCCGCGGCTCATTTCGACGTCACGCTTGCTGAAGCCGTGCAAACACCGCAAGCTGCTCAACCGCCCCAGCGCGTCACCAAAGAAATGTTGCACGCCGCCGAGCAGTTGATCGGCGTCGAGTTGAACGACGCGCAGGAAACGATGGCGCTTCGAGGCGTCAATCAGAATCTCACCAGCTACGAGACACTGCGCAAGATCAATGTTCCGCTCGACACCGAACCGGCCACCGCGTTTCACCCGGCGCTGCCCGGGAAAAAGTTTGACTGGAAGCCAGTCAAGTTCAAGCTCACCAAACAGGAGATCCCTAAATACAACTCGCTCGAAGAAGTCGCGTTCTTCACCGCGACGCAGCTAGCCGAGCTCGTGCGGACGCGGCAAGTCACATCGACGGATCTCACCAAGATGTACCTCGCGCGACTGAAGCGCTACGGCCCGAAGCTCCTGTGCGTCGTCACGCTCACCGAAGAGATCGCCTTGAAACAGGCTGCAGAAGCCGATCGTGAGATCAAGGCGGGAAAGTATCGAGGCCCGCTGCACGGCATTCCTTGCGGCGTCAAAGACCTCTTCGCGACCAAAGGCGTCAAGACGACCTGGGGCGCCGAGCCTTATCGCGACCAGATGATCGACTACGACTCGACGGTCGTCGAGCGATTGCGAGACGCCGGCGCGGTGCTCGCAGCGAAGCTTTCGATGGGAGCGCTGGCGCAAGGCGGGCGATGGTTCGCGGGTATGACTCGCAATCCGTGGCAGATAGAAGAAGATCGAACGGGCTCGAGCGGTTCGTCAGCCGGGCCGGCTTCGGCGACCGCGGCGGGACTCGTGGGATTCGCGATCGGAACTGAAACGCTCGGCTCGATCGTCTCGCCGTCGACGCGCTGCGGCGTCGCGGGACTCAGACCGACCTATGGCCGAGTTAGCCGTTACGGCGCGATGGGCTTGAGCTGGACGATGGATAAGATCGGACCGCTCTGTCGAGGCGTCGAAGACCTTGCGGCAGTGCTAGCGGCGATCTACGGTCCCGATCAGCGAGACATCACGGTTGGCGACGCGCCCTTCAACTGGTCGCCGGAAGTTCCGCTTTCGAAGATGCGTATCGGCTATCTGAAAGCCGAGTTCGAAGGAGGCTCCGACGAAAAGCAAAAAGCGTTGTACAAAGAAGCGCTCGACGCTTTGAAGACGGCGGGCGCCAATCTCCAGCCGATCGAGCTGCCTCAGTTCTCAACCGGGTCTTTGCGCATCATCCTCGTCGCCGAAGCCGCAGCCGCTTTCGACGACATCACACGCGACGGCCGCGTCAATCAACTCTCGGGTCAGGCGCCGGGCGACTGGCCCAACACCTTCCGCACATCGCGGTTCATCACGGCGGTCGAATACATTCGCGCGCAGCGAGCCAGAACTCTGCTAATGCGCGAGATGGACAAGCTGATGTCCAAATGGGATGTGTTCGTCTCACCCGCCCCGAACAGCGCGAGCTTGCTTGTGACGAACCTGACAGGCCATCCTCAAGTGTGCGTGCCGTGCGGATTCATCGACGGCCTGCCGCGTTCGATCATGTTCACAGGAGGGTTGTACGACGAAGGCTCGCCGTTGAGAGTAGCGTTAGCATTCGAGCGCGCGACTAAGTGGCACACGATGCACCCGAAGATGGATTAGGCGTAGCGCTACGATAGAAATCGAGCCTTGGTCGTGCGTGTCTTTACGGATCAATTAGCCTATGATGCGTTTCAGGCAAAAGCCCGACCCCGTGGAGGAATTCAATGAACTACGCAGCTCCGCGGAGAAGTATATTAGCTATCCCAAGCGATTCAAGGGCACGACCGTTTCGCGATGGCGAAACAAATGCCTTCGGTGGTTGGTAGAATACGTGCCGGATGCTGGCCTTTCGGAAGAGATGTTGACAGTTCCGGCCGGCAGCCATGGTCGAAGTCAGCTTAGCCGCATCGATGTTCGCAGCGTCCAGCGGGGGTTGGAGGTCCTTTTGAAAGCGAGGGAGTTTCTGCCTGCCTTGTCAGTCACAAGGCAGACGCGCTTGCCACGAGCTGAGAATGCCAGAAAGGTTTTTATTGTTCATGGTCACAACGACGCACTAAAGACCACAACTGCCCGCCTGATAACAAAGCTTGGTTTGGAGCCAATAATCTTACACGAACAGCCAAACAAGGGTAGGACAGTCATCGAGAAGTTTCTCGATCATTCTGACGTTGCCTTTGCGCTGGTACTTCTTACGGGCGACGATCGCGGCGGATTGGTAGATCAGTCAGCGAAAACATTTTCGTTGCGCGCTCGCCAGAATGTCATTCTTGAACTCGGGTACTTTATCGGAAGATTAGGACGGAACAGAGTCGCTGCGATCTACGAAGCGGGTGTAGAAATCCCATCTGACTACGGTGGTGTGCTCTTCATACAGTACGATTCTCAGGGCGTCTGGCAGTATCAGGCTGCAAAAGAGATGAGAGCTGCTGGAGTAAAACTAGATATGAATCGAATCTGACTGCAAACGCATGCGGCGACGCTCAAACCCGATTCGAATCTGTTCGAAGTGTGTTTGCCGAACACGCCAAACGAAGTTTAAGCTCTAGGGCAGTACGGGACCAAAGAGATGATCCATAGGCTGACGCTCAAGAACTTCAAGAGCTTCTCAAAGCCAACGACTGAAAAGGGGCTCTGGGACGGAGCCGATATCACTTTCGGGGGACTAAGTCTCATCATCGGTACCAATGCGAGTGGAAAGAGCAACATTCGCGATGGGCTGCGGTTTATTCATGGGATTTCGCGTGGGTACACCTTGGGGGAGATTATCGGCGAGAAGTATGTCGAGGGAGACCGGCTTCCCCGAAAGCAAGACTCGCAAGATGCACGACTTGTTTTTTGAAGGGCTCACGCGCCGCGAAGAGTCCAGATCTGGTCAGTAGTCCGATCCGAGTCCAGTGTTCAGAGTTCAAGCTTTAGCTTGCCTCGCGTCACACCGCCAAAACTGCAAGCTAAAGCTTGAACTCTGAACCGAGAATCAGCCCGACTAATCCGCGGTTTCCTTGTAGGCGACGACTCGAAGTCGTCTGTAATCCGCGAACCAACTTCCGTCTCGAAAGAGCGCCGGCTTCAGTTCGCGCTCGACCTGGGCGATCACGTCTTCGCGTTTGCTCTCGGGAAGCGATTCGATGACGTTGTCGGCGAAGGTTAACAGCCAGTTTCTCAACCCCTTTTCGCCTTCGTCGAGTTTAGTCGGGCGGTCGAAGTGCGTTGCGAACGTGACTCGAAATCCCTGCGCCTCGAGCAACGTCGCGTACTCGCCTATGGCGGGATAATAACGAGCGAACGGTTCGGCGTTGATCGTCTCGCCTGCCGCTTCGACAGCATCCGCTAGCGCGGTTCGAATCGCTCGAATGTTTCCTTTGCCGCCGAACTCCGCGACGAATCGGCCGCCCGGTCTCAGCGCCTCCCAGATGCATCGGGCGACGGCGGGCTGATCTTTTATCCAGTGGATTGCGGCGTTCGAGAAGACAGCATCGAAAGGTTGATCAAAGTGAAAGTCACTGGCGTCAGCGATCTCGAAACGCAGCGTTGGATAAAGTCGCCGAGCCTCTTCGATCATCGACTGCGATTTGTCTAAGCCGACTGCCTCAGCGCCGGCGGTTGCAATCTGATTCGTCAGATGACCCGTTCCGCACCCGAGGTCGAGTATCCGTTCGCCGGGCTGAGGCGCAAGCAGCTCGACGACGCCACGGCCGTGCTTCCAAACGAACGCGTTGCCGTCGTAGAGCGCAGTGTTCCAGGTTTTGTCCATTTGTTGGTCTTCGTTCATTGGCTATTCCGCGTAATTCCGCTTTCATCATTTGTTGAATAGATAGCTTGGGCAAGCATCGATTGAGGTCAGTATCGACAAATGACAAAGATGACAAATACTAAGGCTCTTTGTCATAACAGATTATTCCGCATTCCTGATTGCTACGACCTACTAAACGCTCCCCTTCCCAACCACTCAACTACGATCTCAAAGTAGTCAACGAAAGTCATTTCCTCGATTCCAATGTTGAGCCGAGAGCAGATCTCCGGAAGGTCCCGCCGAAATCGGTGGTATCGAGCGTTCATTGCAGCTTTGCCAGGGATTCCCGCACGTTTTGACTCGGTCCGAAGCCAGTCTCGAACCAATCCTATTGCTTGCTCTGGACTACTGTCGTGAGAGCAGATGTCCTGGCCAGCCAAGTCGGAGAGGAACCTTTGATACCGGTGAGGCTCGCGGTCCAGTATGAGACACGATTTCATGCGCTGCGTTCTATTCCCGAACCTCTTACAGCCAAGGAAGAGGCCCAGTTCGAGAGGCATGTTAAAGCGCGGGAGTGAGGTTGCTTCGTCAAGCTCCGTTCGCGATATATCGTGAACACCGTAGCGGCATTGCGAGATTATTCTCAGTATCTTGTCATAGCGATTCTGTGTTGCGTCGCTGACTTCAAGCGCACTCCTCGCTACGAAGCCCGCGTCGTGGACCGCGAAGACTATCGCGTCGAGAACCGGTTTGTACTTGCTGTCGAACGGGCAGTTTATGAATACGTTGTCTTGGTAGTCAACTTGAGTCATGGGCCGTTCACCGGGAGCGGGAGCGGGAGCGGTCTCGATTGGCGGCGGGTCTCTATTCGTATCCTGTATCGCGGCTTGCTTTGAGGCATCTCAAACGGGCGAGATCCTGCGTGAAAGCCGTGCCGGCGCTGCTGTTCTGGGTGCGTGCCTCAACTGCCATTGTGCCGATGCGAGACCTCGCGTACCGCCGCTCTTATTCTGCTTCTGCCAATCTTGCCGCGAAGCGGTGTGTCCTTCACCGTCCTCGTAGCGCGCTTCCGGCCCGCGCGAGAGTTCGGATAGATCAAAATGTCATTCGAGTTCAGGTCACCATGCGTCGGCGCAAGATCCTTGCCTTCGCCGGATTCGTGGCGCCGCGTCACAAGCTTACCTAGTCCTGGAATAGTGAACTCGCCGCTCTTTCCGCCTTCTCGATAAGCTATCTCACACAGGGATTCGAGGAACTGGTTCGCGGTCTTCTTGTTCGTTCCAGTCGCGTCGGCCAATTCCGCGGCTAGCTGCGTCTTGGAGATTCTCTTATCTGCCATAAGCTGCCTTTCTTGTCGCAACTATACCAACTAGATCTGCCCGCCTACAACCGACCTATCTCGCTCGCTCGATGAAGTTGATGATGTGCCGCGCGATTTCTTCGCCCTTCTCTTCTTGCAGGAAATGCCCGGCGCCTTCGATCACGATTTCGGGCTCGTCCTTTGCCGACGGGATCAGCTTGCGGAAGAAGCGGTCGCCGCCGCGAGTCACCGGATCGCCGTCCGAGAACATCACCAGCGCGGGCTTGCTCCAGTGCGAGAGCGCTTCGCGAGCTTCGCGCATGTCAGCCGCGCCGGCCTGATCGGATTCGATGGGGACGAGTCTGGGAAACATCTGCGCGCCCGCCTTGTAGGTGGCGTCGGGGAAAGGCGCGTCGTATGCCGCGACTATCTCGTCGGTGATCGATTCGCGATTCACGGCGCTGCGCCGCACAATCGTTCCACACGGCATATCGGGAGTGCTCATCGCATAAGCGCGCCACTTGAGAAAGCCTTCTGTCGCAGGGACGTCGCCCGTCGGCAGGCCGGTGTTCATGATGACCAGCCTAGCAAAGCGGTCGGCCATCTGTGTCGCCACGCGAAGGCCAAGGAGCCCGCCCCAATCTTGAACCACCACGGTGATCCCTCGAAGGTCAAGCTTCTCGACGAACGCTGCGATCGTGCTGCGGTGCATCTCGTACGTATATTCGATGGGATCCGAGAACTTGTCCGAGCGACCGAATCCGATGAAGTCCATCGCGATTACGCGATGACGCTGCGACAGTATCGGAATCATCTTGCGATAGAGAAATGCCCAGGTAGGCTCACCGTGCAGCAACAGGATCGTTTCACCCTCGCCTTCGTCGACGTAGTGGACGCGAGAGCCGTTGATTTCGACGTAGTGGGGCGCGAATGGAAAGTCTGGCAACCTTGCGAATCGCTCATCGGGCGTGCGTAGTAATGGCATTTCGTTACCTCCGTATTCACTAACCGGCTCGATAGGTTCGTAGTTCGGCCTTTAGGCGGAAGTTTGTACCTGTAGCTCAGACCCAATCTGGACGTGAACAAACTTCCGCCTAAAGGCCGAACTACAAACTACAAGCCGCCCGCGCATTCGAGCACCTGGCCGGACACATAATCCGATAGCGGCGAGGCGAAGAATAGAATCGCGCCCGCAGCCTCTCGAGGCGTGCCCGCCCGGCCCATTGGAATCATCGGAGTCGTCCGATCCAATCGCTCGACGGGAATCCCGATTGCGATTTCAGCTTCGCCGCGGTGAATCGTCTCGCCTTTCTCTTTCGCCTGCGTGAGCCGCGTCTCGATTCGCCCGAACGCGACACAATTCACTTGAATGTTGAACTGTCCCCACTCTTTCGCGAGCATCTTGGTCAATCCGATCACGCCGGCTTTGCCCGAGGAGTAGTTCGCCTGCCCGGGATTGCCGCGCGTGCCGGAGGTCGAGCTGATGTTGACGATCTTGCGAGCCAGCGCCGCGCCGCATTCTGCCTTCTCGCGTTTCGCGGTCTCGCGCAGAAACGTCGAAGCAGCGCGGATGATTCGAAACGGCGCGGTCAGGTGGACGGCCAGAATCGCCTCCCATTGCTCATCGGTCATTTTGTGAATCACCGCGTCCCAGGTGTAGCCGGCGTTGTTGACGATGATGTCGATCTCTCCGAACTCTTCGATCGCCGCGTTGACAATCAAGTCCGGAAACGCGCGATCGGTGACATCGCCGGGGACGCTTATGGCCTGGCCGCCCGCCGCGATAATGGCTCCCACAGCCTCTTCGGCGGGCACGGGGTCAATATCGCTGATGACGACGTGCGCCCCGTTTTGCGCAAAGAGTTCTGCCGTCGCGCGCCCGATTCCGCGCCCGGCACCGGTGATGATTGCAGTTTTTCCTTCAAGTAATCCGCTCACGTTGCCCTCCGTGATTCGTGATTTGTGATGCGTGAAGCGTGAAACGTGATGCGTGAAGCGTTAAACGTGACAGCAAGCTTGATTCGGTCACGCATCACGCATCACGTTTCACGCATCACGTTTCACGCATCACGCGTCACGCCTCACTTCTTGAATATCGCTTTCGGGATCATCGCATGCACTCCCTTGTTGCCGTCAACGAGCTGAGTGATCTCGAGATCCGCCGCCACGCTTGCGAGCATATACGCATCGTCCCGCGAGAGATGCTTTTCTTTTACAAGGAAGTCTATCATCTCGCGCAGAGCCCCCTTCGTCGCTTCGGTCAGGTCTTCGTGAATGCCCATCGTTATGAAGTGCGAAGCCGTTTCCGCGCGCGGCCATTTCAAATGCATGTCTTTGCGCACGATCAACTGAAACGTTCCAATGAGCGACGTCTCCATAGCGGTGATGTCAACTTCGCCGTTACCCTGCCCGGCGTGCCCGTCGCCCGCCAGAAACAACGCGCCTCGCACGTGAACCGGAATGAACAGCGTCGTGCCCGCGACCAGTTCTTTGTTGTCGAGATTTCCCGCGTGAATCCAGGGAGGCGCGCTGCTTATTCGGCCCGATACATCCGGCGGAGCAACGCCCATGCTTCCAAAGAACGGCTTCAGCGGTATTTCGATTCCATCCGCGAAGCGCGCCACCATTCGCTTTTCGTCGAGCGGGATGATCTTAATCTTCGGATATGGAAAGTCCTCCGGAATGAATCCCCGGCCGGGACTGAATGCGTTGTACGCATAGGGTATCGCGAGCTTGATCGCCTTGATTCGGACTTCGAGCACGTCGCCGGGTTCGGCGCCTTCGATGAAGATCGGCCCGGTCAGTATGTGCCCGCCCGGTCCCTTGTTTGTCACCTCTTTGTAGATGTCGCGAAGCGATTGTTCGACCTGTTCAGGCGGCACGCCGGCGGATTCGAGACGGGCGGGACTTGAAGTGATGAGCGTTTGGATCTCGACCGTGTCGCCGGACTTGATTCGCAGCACCGGCGGAGTGCTCGCATCGTAATAACCCCACGCGACGGTTTTCGGCGTAGGCTTGAGCTGGTGCTGACCAAACGCATCGAGCACGCTCAAGCAGAGGACGCCGGCTATCAACATTCCAGTTCGCTTCATGTTGGTTCTCCGAGTATCACGCAAAGACGCTGAGCCGCCAGGTCCGCAAAGCATCGCGAGTCTAGCACAACGGCGATGACGCGTAGAAGTCTCGGTCATTGAGATTTTGTTGCCGCCGGGTCGCGGCTCGAATATCATTCCCGCATCGTTGGAGTTTAGCCGAGAGGTAACGCATGAAAGGAATTGTCCTGGCGGGCGGGCTGGGCACCAGGCTGTCGCCGCTCACGCGTGTGACTAACAAGCACCTGCTGCCTGTGTTCGATCAGCCGATGGTCCATTATCCGATTCGCACGCTGATCGAAGCCGGCATCACCGACATCTTAATCGTGACTGGCGGCAACAGCGCCGGCGACTTCTTAAAACTGCTTCGCAATGGAAAGGAGTTCGGGCTCAACCGCCTCAACTATGCTTATCAAGAAGGCGAAGGCGGGATCGCGGCCGCCCTCGGGTTGGCTGAGCACTTTGCGGATGGCGGGCCGGTGTGCGTGGTGCTCGGCGATAACATTTTGGAGAAGAGCATCGGCAGTTTCATCAGGAAGTTCCGCCATCAAGGCTCGGGGGCTAAGATACTGCTGAGCGAGGTGCCGGACCCGCAGCGCTTCGGCGTCCCGGTATTTGAAGGCGACCGAGTGGCGCGAATCGAAGAGAAGCCCGCCGATCCGAAATCGCAGTATGCAGTCATAGGCGTTTACATGTACGACAACCGCGTGTTCGAAATAATCAAGACGCTGAAACCCAGCGGGCGGGGCGAGCTCGAGATCACCGACGTTAACAACGCCTACATCGAGACGGGCGATTTGAGCTGGGACGTGATCGAAGGATGGTGGACCGACGCCGGCACGTTCGACAGCTTGCTGAAGGCGTCGAACTTGATAGCCGATCTGCGGGCTAGCTAGCGGCCGCCAACAGCGCTATCATTGGGCCATACCAAGTTCGTAACGTGATTTGACAATCCGTACCCACCGGAGGTCGTTATGCCAAAGACCGTTCGTGACATCATCAAGGATCGCAAAGAAGTCTACTGTATCTCGAACCAGACGACGGTAGCCGAAGCCGCGCGCTTCTTGAAGGACCGGGGAATCCGCGCCACCGGCGTTTGCAATCTGTCGGGTAAGATTGTCGGCGTCGTTTCGCAAAGTGATATATCCGACAAGGTGGTCGCCGAGAACTATCGGCCGTCTGAGGTGAGCGTGCAATCGATCGCCAGCTCGAACCTGATAAAGGTGACGTCTGAGACTGAGATCGACGCTGCCCTGCAGATCTTACAGCAGCACGGGTTGTATCACCTGATCGTTGAAGACGCCGATGGCAAGTTTTTGGGGATGGTCTCGATGCGCGACTGCGTGGCGATGAAGGGTCAAGAAGAGAAGGAGCGCGCGGAGATGCTCAAGGACTATGCATTCCCGAGCTATTGAGATAAGGCCCAGAGCTAATTCAGTCGGGTCATGTCGCGATGGTGGTACAATCGTTCCGCGCGTCTCAGTGGTAAGAGGTGAATTGAATGTCGGCGCTTACTGAAAACATCATTGACTGCACAAGGGAAATGCGTTGGCTAGCCGAGCATCGCGATGAATACGGCGGACAGTGGGTGGCGCTTGACGGTGACACGCTGCTTGCATCAGGGCCGAACGCTCGCGAGGTCTATGAAGCGGCCCGGCGGTCAGGCGCTGAGCTACCACTTGTTGTGCAGGTTGAATCCCCGGATGAATTGCCCTTCGGAGGGTGGTAAGAGCGTGCCGTATTCCCTCACATTTGACGTCCTACACCGTTATGATCCCTCCCTCCCAGGCATTGACGTTCCGGTTGTATTGAGCTCAGGTAATGAAACAATCAAAACTACCGCGAAGCTCGATACCGGCGCGAGCCTTTGCATCTTCAAGAGGGAACATGGCGAGGCGTTGGGGCTAGACATCGAGAGCGGGATACCCTCAAAGAATTGGAACCGCAACCGAGCCTTTCATTGCGTACGGACATAACGTGTCCCTTTCGGCGCTAAGCTTTCACTTCGACGCGATGGTCTTCTTTGCCGCCAAGGCGGGGTTCAGAAGGAACGTGCTTGGACGGCGTGGTTGGATGGAGCGCGTTAGACTGGCTGTGGTCGACTACGACGGCGAGTTGTACGCTAGTAAATATGAATAGACACGGGCTGGCCTGCGTCCCGCTCACTCGTGCCGAAGCGCCGCGATCGGATCGAGGTTAGCCGCTTTTATCGCAGGCCATAAGCCGAAGACTATTCCCACCGTCACCGAACCAAAGAAGCCAAACGCCGCAGCCCACAACGGTATCGCCATCGTAAGCGCCGGAACCAGCGCCGAGACTACCACGCCAAGCAGCCAGCCAAAAAACAAACCGGCGAGTCCGCCAATGCCCGTCAGAGTCACCGCCTCTGTCAGGAACTGCCATACTATGTCCGAGCGGCGCGCGCCAACGGCCTTGCGTATGCCAATCTCCCTGGTTCGCTCGGTGACCGCGACCAACATTATGTTCATTACGCCGACTCCGCCAACCATAAACGCGATCGAGGAGATGATAATCATCACGCCGAATACAGCGCCCACAATATCGTCGAACGTACTGATGAACGAGTCGGGCGTGCCTATCTCAAAGTCGTTATCCTTGTCGATCGAGACATTGCGTCTCCGCCGAAGCACCTGTTCGATGCCTGCGATGCCCGCCTTCATTTCACCCTCGCGCATTCGCACGATGAGAAAGTGATCATCCTTTGACGGGTACATCTTGTGAAAGGTCCAGTACGGAATGAAAACGTCGTTGTCTTCCTGATTCTCCGAGCCGAACGGACCGGCCTTCTGCTTCTTGACTGTGCCGACTACGGTGAAGTCCTGGCCGCCAACGTTGACCGTCTTGCCGATCGGGTCCTCTGCCGGAAAAAGAGCTTCGACAACGTTGAACGCCAGGACACACACATAAGCCTTGTGCAGGTTCTCCGACTCGTTGAAATAGCGGCCTTCGGCAATTGGCACATTCATCACCAGTTCGGCCACCGGGAAATTCCCTATCAACTGGGTTCGATTCATCGCGCGGTCCCGATAGCGAACCTCGGGAGGGACGGGAGGCGGTTCACCGGGAAGCCCTATCACGTAAGGAATGCCGGCATAGATATGCTCGACCTGCGGGACCTCGCGTTCAATCGCCAGAGCGTCTTCGAGCGAAAGCGGTTTGCGATTGAGAACCTCGGCTGACGGTTTGCTGGTCATGATGAACGGGTAGCGCCACAGGTAAACGTTGCGGGTGCCGAAACTCTCAGCGTTGTCTAGCACCGACTGGCGAAAGCCGTTCAACACGGCGGCCATCGCTACAATCACCAGCACGCCGATGAACACGCCCAAAATGGTGAGCGCCGCGCGAAACTTGTGCGCGACCAACGTCTCCATCGCCAACGTTGTGTTCTCTTTTATGGCTGACAGGTTCACTCTGACCTCAGCGCTTCGATCGGATCCAGCCGCCCGGCGCGGCGCGCAGGATAGATGCCGAAAAAGACCCCGATGATAGTCGAAAGCGTCAGAGCTACAACCGGCGCCCACAACGGAAAGGACGATGGCAGCGGCGTGAATCGCGCAAGCATCCACGAGATGCACCACGCGAAAATGATCCCGCCCACGCCTCCCGCGCAGCACAAAACGACCGACTCGACCAGAAACTGATTCACCACATCTTGTTGCCGCGCGCCGACCGCTTTTCGAATCCCTATTTCCTTCGTTCGCTCGACGACCGACACCAGCATGATGTTCATGATCACGATGCCGCCAACAACGAGCGATATCCCGACTACGAACAGTGAGACGGAGAAGATGGTGGCCGTAAGCTTGTCGAACAATTCGTTGACGCCTTCCGATGTGATCAACCCGAAATCATCTTCCTCGTGATAGCCCAGATGATGCAGCGTGCGCATCACCAGGCGCGACTGGTCCTGCGCCTGTTGCATCTGTCCCTCGCGGCCCCTGATCGAGATGTTCACCGTGCGCCGCGAGCCGTAGATTTTCTGAAATGTCGAAAGCGGTATCTTCGCGAAGTTGTCGCGCGAGAATCCGAATACCGACCCCTTCTTCTCGGCTACACCGACAACCGTGTACGAGTGATCGTCGATCTGCATGTTCTTGCCGAGAGGATCGACGCCGAGGAACAGCTTCTCCGCAACGTCGGCGCCGATGAACGCCACAAACCGCGAATGCTCCTCATCCCAATCCTGAAGCGCCCGCCCAGTCTCGACTCCGAACCCTTCGATGTCCAGGATGTTTGGCGTAATACCCGACATATCGATCTGATCGAGCGACTGCCTTCCGTAGCGCACGTCCACCTGCTTATGCGTCTCGACTCCAACCAATTCGCAAGCGGTGCAAGAGCGCCTGATTGCGTCGGCCGCGTCGGCGTGAACATCCGGATTGCGGCGAATCATCTCGAAGAACTTGTCCAGGTTTGTCGTGATCGGGAACTGCGTGACCACGAACGTGTTCGGCCCGAAGTTAGAAACCTTCTGCTTCCAGTACTGATCGAGTCCCTGGATGATAGAAATGACGGATATGATAGAAGTGATTCCGATGATGATGCCGAGCAACGTCAAAAACGATCGCAGTTTGTTCGCGCGCAGCGAGTCAATCGCCACCCCAGCGTAGTCCAGGAACCCGGCGTGTCCGCCCTGTTCCTGGCTTGCCGCGTGGACCGTTTCCCTGATTGGCAGAGTCGTCCTCGTCGCCATAAAGCCTTATTTGGTTATAGCCGCCGGTGCTGTCGCGGTCAATGCTTCGACCCCGCAAACCGTTGGCTTTACAATCTCAGCCCGCTTGTGCGATTGTACCGAACACCCGAAAACCAGACGTTCGATTCGCATCTGATCATGACGATAGGAGATCGCTTCGGGTTCTGCCGAACCGAAGCGAGCGGCTGATGAGCATAGTCGAGGGGCTAAAGAACAGCGCCCGGCGCACTCCGGAGAAGACCGCTGCCATCTGCGGCAGCACGCGCCTCAGCTTTGAAGAACTGAGCGAGAGAGTCAACCGCCTCTCGAGCGCCCTTACCCGGCTCGGGATCACGCGAGGTGATCGCGTAGCCATCCTCTCGCTCAACTGCCATCGGTTCTTTGAG
>JBGQGO010000035.1:0-17926 GCA_041497455.1 Blastocatellia bacterium
CGTAAGCTGTCGCCGCCTCTTTGCGCCCTTGTGCGAGCCGCACGCATTTCCCCTGGCGGAGGTCAATCGCAGGAATTATCAGCATCCGTCTTATCTCTTTTCCGGTCAGTATGTGGTATCCGCGCAGATCCGTTGGATCAGTGTCATCCGCGGTCTATGGGCCACTAGCAAAGCGATTCTTCCGAACGCATAGACCACGGATGACACTGATTCGACGGATTCACACGGATTTCTTTTCGATTTGATCGCTAGCGAAATGCCCGGTACAAGTCACTCGGTCTGTTCTACCCTGCGCCGAACCAATTCATCCCGCACATCAGCGAGAGCGACGCCGCGCTCGACCAGCAACACGATGAGATGATAGAGAAGATCACAAGACTCCTTCGTGAGAGCGCCGCGATCCTCATTCTTCGCGGCGATGATAGTCTCACTCGCTTCCTCACCGACTTTCTTGAGAATCTTGTCCAGCCCCTGATCGAAGAGGTACGTCGTGTACGAGCCTTGCGGCCGTTCGCGCTTTCTCGTTTCGACTAGAGCGTAGAGCAAGGTGAGCACTTCGCCCAGGTCTCCGGCATTCTGCTGAGACTCGCCCGCAGCTTGAATGACGTTGTGGAAGCACGATGTCTGGCCGGTGTGGCAGGCGGGCCCGGCGGGCTCAACGCGCACGACAAGCGCATCGCCGTCGCAATCCAATAGCACATCCGCGACGCGCTGAGTGTTGCCGGAAGTCTCGCCCTTGTGCCAGAGTTGCGCTCGCGACCGAGACCAGAACCAGGTCTCTCCAGTTTCCAATGTACGCTTCAGGCTCTCCGCATTCATGTAAGCGAGCATCAGCACACCGCGCGTCTGAGCGTCCTGCACAACCGCGGGTACGAGACCTCGCTCATCAAACATCATGTCGTCAATTGTCGTTTTCATCTCATCACGATTCCTCGCGCTCGCAGGTATTCCTTCACCTCGGCAATCTTGTACTGCCCGAAGTGAAACAGCGAGGCGGCCAGCACGGCGCTGGCACCGCCCTGGGCGAGCGCTTCATAGAAATGTTCAAGCCGGCCAGCGCCTCCGGAAGCAATCACCGGAATGCGCACCGCTGAGCTCACCGCGCGCGTAAGTTCCACGTCGTACCCGTCGCGTGTGCCATCCCGATCCATGCTTGTCAGGAGTATCTCCCCGGCTCCGAGCTGTTCAGCTCGCACGGCCCATTCGACCGCATCCAATCCTGCGTTTCTCCGTCCACCGTGAGTGTAGACCTCCCAGCCCTTTGCAGGATCACCCGCTTCTCTTCTGCGCGCGTCGATGGCGATGACGATGCACTGACTGCCAAAAGTCTCTGCTCCGTCGCTGATCAGAGAAGGCCGCGCGACCGCAGCCGTGTTGAGCGAAACCTTATCGGCCCCGGCGCGCAGGACTGCTCGAATATCTTCGATCGAGTCGAGGCCGCCGCCTACGGTCAGCGGAATAAAAACCTCGTCAGCTACACGCCGCACCAGGTCGATGATGATGGAACGCTTGTCGGACGAAGCGGTGATATCCAGAAACACCAACTCGTCGGCGCCTTCTGCGTCATATGCCCGCGCCTGTTCAACCGGATCGCCCGCGTCGACGAGCGAGACGAAACGGATGCCTTTGACGACGCGGCCACGGTCAATGTCGAGACACGGGATGATGCGCTTCGCTAACATCGAAATCAATCGCCCTCACCTGGTGACTTGTGTCGGGCATTTCGCTAGTGATCAAATTCGGTAAGGAATCCGTGCAAATCCGTCGAATCCGTTTGATCCGTGGTCTATGCGTTCGGAACAATCGCTCTCGTGCCGCATAGACCACGGATCAAACGGATTCGACGGATTTGCACGGATACGACACCTTCCCTGGCGAAATGTCTATTACGCGCCACTAGTCCGCGCGAAGTTGCCAAGCAGGCGCAGCCCTGCCGCCTGGCTTTTTTCCGGATGAAACTGCACGCCGCAGGTTCGTCCTTGTGCAACCACCGAGGCATAGCCTGCGCCGTAATCCGTCTCGCCGATGACGACCGCCGGGTCATCAGGTTCACAGTAGAAGGAGTGGACGAAGTAGAAGAACGCCTCGTCTTCTATGCCTTCCAGAAGCGCGTGCGCGCGAGGCTGCCGGACTTGATTCCAGCCGACCTGGGGCACGAGCAGATCGTCGCTGAACCTGCGCACGCGCCCGCGCAGCAAGCCTAACCCCGAGGTCTTCCCGAACTCCTCCGACTCTTCAAACAGCATCTGCATGCCGACGCACACACCGAGAATCGGCGTGCCTTCGGCCACACGTTCACGAATCAGCTCATCGAAGCCGCGCGCCGACAGCGCCTTCATGCACGCGCCGAACGCGCCGACGCCTGGCAGCACCAGCGCTTCGGCTTCGCGCAAAACGCGTTCATCATTACTGACGATCGCGCTGGCGCCGGCCGCCGCGAAAGCCTTCTCGACCGAGCGCAGATTGCCGACTCCATAATCGAGGATCGCTACGCGTGTCATTGGGTTATAGGGTTCCTTTCGTGCTGAGCACTCCTGTAATTCGCGGGTCGCGTTCGACGGCTTGTCTTAGAGCGCGAGCCGTCGCCTTGAACGTCGCTTCCAGAATGTGGTGAGTGTTGCGGCCACGCAGCAGATCGATGTGAAGATTGCACTTCAAGCCTTCAGCAAATGAGCGCCAGAAGTGTTCGGCGAGTTCCACGGAGAAGTTCCCGATGCGGTCTCGTTTGGTTTCGACTTCATACACCAGATAGAAGCGGCCCGAGAGATCGACGACTGCTCGACACAACGCCTCATCCATCGGAACCAGGCTCATGCCGTAGCGAGCGATGCCTGCCTTATCGCCGAGGGCCTGCAGGAACGCCTGCCCCAGGCATATGGCCACGTCCTCCACCGAGTGGTGATCGTCTATCCGCAGATCGCCGTGGCATTCAACATCGAGGTCGAATAGTCCGTGCCGGGCGAACAGATCAAGCATGTGATCGAGAAACGGAATTCCCGTAGCGATGCGAGCCGTTCCCGTCCCCTCCAGAGTCAAGTCAATGCGAACGTCTGTCTCTTTCGTTTGGCGGGCGACTTGCGCCACGCGCGGTTGTGTTTGTATGTCTGTGCTCATAGTTACCTCACAATTCGGTCATGCCGCGAAGATCTCCCGTAGCGACTCAAGGAGAAGGTCGTTCTCTACTGGAGTTCCGACGCCGATGCGGAAGTAGTCTTTAAGCATCCGATAGCCGGTCACATCTCGAATGAGGATGCCGCGCTGCAAGAGTTCCTCGAACACCCGGCGCGGTTCAATGGCAGAACGGACCACCATGAAGTTTGCCCGCGACGAGACCGGTTCGAGACCCGGGATACGTTTCAACTCGCCGAAGACTCGATCACGCTCGGCGAGGATCACCGTGACCAGCGGCTTTAGTTTGGCATCGTACATCTCGATCGCGACTTCAGCGGCGGTCTGCGAGAAGAAGTTGAGGTTGTAGGGCAGCAGAGCCTTGGAGATCTCTCGCGCAAGTTCGGGCGTCGTCAAAAGGTACCCGACGCGTAACGCGGCCATCGCCAGGGCTTTCGAAAACGTGCGCAACACGACGAGATTCGGATGCTGCCTCAGAAGCGGTACCGCCGTTTCGCCGGCGAACTCGAAGTACGCTTCATCCACCACGACCAGACCGTTCGACGCTTCGAGAAGCGAAATCAGATCGCGCGGTGAAATCGTGCAACCGGTCGGATTGTTCGGCGAGCAGATGATGGTTACCTCGGGCTTGAGGGATTCAGCGGCAGCCTTGAGTGCACTCACGTCGTAGGTCAAATCCTGCGAGAGAGGCACACTAAGAACTTCGGCGCCGAGCAGTGTCGCGCCCTGCCGGTACAGAGCGAAAGTCGGTTCGCTGATCAGTACTCGTCTTCCCTCGGCGACGGTGACCATCAACAGCGCCTGGATCAATTCGTTCGAGCCGTTCCCCACCAGAGTGCCGTCGGCCGTCCATCCGCTGAACTCTGCCAATCGTGCAATCAAGCTCGACGGAGCGAACTCGGGATAGCGCGACCAGGCGCGATCCTGCAGGCGTCTGAAGGTCTCTTGCTTGATCTCGATCGGCAGGTCCCACGGGTTCTCGTTCTGATTGAGCTTGACCCGCGCCGGCTCGAACCGCAGCGAATATGGCCGCATTTCGCGCACGTATATTTTTATGCTTTCCAACGGATCGCGCATTTCAGTTCTCTCCCTCGAGCCGAATTAGCGCCGAGCGCGCGTGGCCTTCAAGGCCTTCGGCTCTCGCCAACGCCGCTATCATCGGGGCCGTGTACTTGAGCTCGTTCGATGTGAATCTCAGGATGCTGGTCCTCTTGAGAAAGTCGTACATGCCGAGCGCCGACGAAAAGCGCGCCGCGCCGCTTGTGGGCAGCACGTGATTCGGTCCGGCCAGATAATCGCCCGTTGCCTCCGGTGTCTGATCGCCGAAGAAGATCGCTCCCGCGTGGCGTACCTGGGAGGCAATCCGTTCTTCATCGCGGCATACGATCTCAAGATGCTCGGGAGCAAGTTCGTTGACGAGGGCGCACGCTTCATCCATATCGTCTACGACGATGATCGCGCCGTAGCGAGTCAGCGATCTTTCAATCACGCTGACGCGCGGCAACGCTTGCGCCTGATTTGTTAGCTCGGTGAGAACTTCGGCGGCGAGCCGCTCGCTGGTTGTCACGAGCACTGCCGACGCGTCTTCGCTGTGTTCGGATTGCGCCAGAAGATCGCTGGCGATGTAGGAGGCTCGCGCCGTATCGTCCGCTATTACGACTACCTCGCTCGGCCCGGCTATTGAGTCGATGCCGACGACGCCGAAGACCAGTTTCTTAGCCGCCGCAACATATCTGTTTCCCGGGCCGGTGATCTTGTCCACGCGCGGCACGGTCTCTGTTCCGAAGGCGAGCGCGGCGATGGCCTGCGCTCCTCCCACCGCGTAGACCTCTTTCACGCCGAGCTCAACAAGCGCCGCGGCGACCGCCGGGTTTTCTTGAACTGTGCGGGGAGGCGTGGTCACGATGATGCGACTAACGCCCGCGACCTGTGCCGGCACGACGTTCATCACCACCGATGACGGATAGCTGGCCGTGCCGCCGGGAACGTATAGTCCCGCGCGCTCAATCGGCGTGATGCGTTGGCCAAGACGAACGCCGTTTGAGGTCTCGACCTCCCACGACTGCTGGCGCTCGAATTCATGAAAGAAGCGGACCCTTCGAATTGCCTCGCGCAAAGCGGCGAGCACGTCTGCGTCTACCCCCGAAGCGATGTTGGTCAACGTCTCTTCGCTGACGCGGAGATCTGAAGACTGAACAGAGCAGCCGTCGAACCGCGCCGTGTAATCAATGAGCGCCGCGTCGCCGCGGCTGCGGACATCCTGGATGATCGCCGCCACTTGCGACATCAACTCCGCATCCAGCGCAACGTTTCTCTCGCGGATGTGTCGAAGCTTGTTAGCGAACCGCGTTGTTTCGCGGCTATGAATGATTTCAATCATGTCCGCTCTCCTTTGTTCGTAGTACGGCCTTTAGGCGGAAGTTCGTATTTGGTCTCCGGCGAAGCGTACGAACTTCCGCCTGAAGGCCGAACTACGAACTCTTCAGGGCGTCGTCTCGGACGACATGACGACTCCTTGACTCATCGTCTTGCCGAGAGAGTCGATCAGACGAGCGACGGCTTCCGCTTTTAGTTGATAGCTCGCGCGGTTGATGATCAGCCGCGCGGTGGATTCGGCAATCACTTCGACTATTCGGAGGCCGTTCTCACGGAGCGTCCGTCCCGTTTCCACCAGGTCCACGATGCAATCGGCGAGTCCGAGCAGCGGCGCCACTTCCACTGAGCCGGAGAGTTCGATGATCTCGACCGACAGGCCGCGCGACCCGAAGTGCCGGGCGGTGACGCGTGGGTACTTGGTGGCCACTCTCAGCATTCCGTAGCTGCTCAACGGCTTGTCCGATGGCGCCGCGACCACCATCCGGCACCTGCCGATCTCGAGAGTGAGCCGCTGCAAAACGTCCGCCTCCGACTCCAGCAGCACATCACGGCCGACCACGCCGCAGTCGGCAATGCCGTGCTCGACGTAGACCGGGACATCGGCGGGTTTGACAAAGATGAACCGATACCGGCCCGACTCATCCTCAACCGCCAGACGCCTCGTTGCAAGCGTCTCGCTCGAGACGGAGAGACCCGCGCGCGCCAATAGATCGAGCGACTCAGTTTGCAACCTTCCTTTGGCAATGGCGATTGTCAGCTTCTGCATCGCGTCACCTCTCAAAGTTGATGAGCACGCGTTCGCCTTCCGCGCGCTTCTTCCTGGCTTCACGGAAGAGCAGACTCGGATCACTGTCTGTGACGTCGGACACCTTCCGTTCCGGCTCTTGCTGAAAGTTAGAGTCTGCCTTGCGCGCAAGGAGCACAGTCGTGAGCGCATCGAGGTCCAACACAAAGCCCACCGCCGGTTCAGCCTTTCCAAAAGCGGCTGTCAGCCCATCGTAGCGGCCCCCGCTACCAATCCGCGCTGCGGCGCCGTTGACATAGATATTGAAGGTGAGCCCGGTGTAATAGTCGAGTCTCGCGACGTCGCCGAGGTCGATTTCGAAATGGTCCTCCAGATCAAGCGATTCGATCATTCGCCACAACCGATCGAGGCGGTCCAGCGCTTCGATCGAGCCCGCGTTGGTGATCACACGCCGCGCGCTTTCCAACGTCTCGCGCTTGCCTGAAAGCTGCGTGAGTTGCGCGAGGGCCCGGTACTCCTCCGGGGCGAACGCGTGGCTAACAAGAAAGCGCTCGAGATCTGCCGCGTTGCGAGAGTCTACAAGCTGCCGCATCTCGTCGCGTGAGACCGCGTCGAGCGCCAGGCGTGCAGCGATGCCCTTAAAGATTCCAACATCGTTGAGCGTGATCAGGTGATTGCCGCCAAGACCCAGTTGCTGGAGGATCTCCGAGGCGATGGCTAACACTTCCATGTCCGCGGCGCCTGTGTTTGCGCCCATGAGTTCACAGCCTGTCTGAGTCGATTCTCTTCTCCACTCGGCGTGTGATTGCGGCTGCTGACGGAAGACCTGCGCGGCGTAGCACAGACGCAAGGGCCGATCACGCTCCGCGAACATTGTGACCGCCGCGCGCGCGACCCCCGACGTTACATCCGGTCTCAGCGCGAGCAGGCGTCCATCGGTGTCGGTGAATCTGAAAGCGCGGTGAGCCTGAGAGGATCCCATGCCGTGCTCGAACAGAGAGTAGTAATCGACGGTAGGCGTGGTGATCTCTTCATAGGACCAGCCGTCGAAGACGGACATCACGATCTCTTCGACGCTGCGCCTCAAACGCGCCTCTCGCCCAAAGTAATAGCGCATGCCGTCGGGGATTTTGGAAAGTGGCTCAGACATAAGAAAGACCTGGTGATTCAACAGCAAATGGAAAAACCCGCTGCCGGACTCTTTTGGTCACTGGCAGCGGGTTCTTCAGGATTCCGGGTTGTGAGCTTCTCGGCTATTCTTGAGTCACGACCGCGGACGCGCTGCCTTCGTGCCAATGATGGTTGGCACGATGATGTGCGCCGTGGTGGTGATGAAGTTTGCCGAAGCTCATAAAGTTACTCTTGTTCCAGCGTGGCGGCCCCTTTATACCCAACCGGCCTGGTCGATGTCAAGCGGTGTCCGACAAACTTCAGTTTGCCGGCCTGAGCTCGGGTGCGACGACAACGACAAACTGAAGTCTGTCGGACAATCAGATCGGCAGCGAATTCCATTTCGACGCGGGCAAAGGTAAACTCTGGGCTATGTTTCGGAAGCCATTTTCAAGGAAGACTGATTTACTTAGATCGGGAGACTGAGAGTTGATCCTTCAAGGTGAACCTTCGACCCCATCGTTCGGGGATACGGTGATCGCGCGAATCGTCCGGTACTTGAACTATTCTTTCGTTGATCAGAAAGAGTTCAAGGTCTCGATACTCAGCCTGCTTCTGCTCGTCCTCGTAGTAGTCATCGCAACGATCATCTCGCGGTACACGCGGCGCTTTTTGCAGAAGCGTGTTTTTCCGCGGTTTCACATCGAGGCCGGGCTTCAGTACACGCTGCTCAGGCTGGTTCACTACGTCATCATCGCGCTGGGCGTGCTGTACGCGATGAAGATCGGCTTCAGCGTCGATCTGACCAGCGTCGCCGTGATAGTGGGTTTCCTATCGGTAGGCATAGGCTTCGGGCTTCAGTACGTAGCCTCAGACATTGCTTCGGGTTTTATTCTGCTGTTCGAGAGACCGGTTGGCATAGGAGACTGGGTCGCGCTGGACGGCGGCATTGAAGGACGCGTCGAGAGAATAAGCCTGCGCTCGACACTGATCATTACGAACGAGAATATGGCGGTGATCATGCCGAATTCGAAGCTCGTGCAAAACAAGTTCGTGAACTACTCGTATGGCAGCCAGCTTGTGCGGCTCAACATTCCGGTAGGCGTCGCCTACGCAAGCGACCTCGATAAGGTCTCGGAGGCGTTGCTCGAGGCAGCACGTTCGGTCAAGGAAGTGTTGAGCGAGCCTGCGCCGGGCGTGCATTTTGCCGAGTTCGGCGATTCGTCGCTCGATCTTCAAATACGCGTCTGGATTAACGAGCCTCGCGATCACACCACCATTCGCAGCAAGGTGAACTTTGCAATCGAGCGCTCATTTCGAAAGCACAACATCGAAATCCCGTTCCCGCAACGCGACGTACACTTGCGATCCGGCTCATTTGGAATCTCGCGTGAATAGGGTGTAATTCACAATCAGAGAACTCCCAAAAAGGTAATTATATACTTGGCTCACCAACCTATTGGAGCTTTGCTGGAAGTGGCGTAACAATCCGGTAATAGTCAGTCGCGCTTTTGGGCGGTCTTTTTGGTCCGCTGATACTCAGCTTCCCGCTTGTCGATTTCTTTCTTCGGGACGCTGAACATCTGCTTGACGGCCTTCTCAAAGCGGCCAAGAGAGTTGCCCGGTTTTTCTTCAATAGGTTTCTTCATAGGACGATACCTGCTTGAAAAATGATCGGCCTTTTCATATACGCGCTAGGCTTACCGTAATCATCGCTTTCGATGCCTTCCAGTGTTGGATGCTCAATATCCCAGCCATCGCCTAGCTTACTACTCCATGCCCCGCTTAACTGTTTGGCGGCGTGCTGCGGACCACGTTGGTTGGCATAAATTGCAATCTTTTCATATCCTTGTTCAAACTCTCCGTTGTCGCATTCTACGTAACCACACGCCGCATAGGCAGCAATGAAAGCTGGCATGGTCTGTTCGCGCGGTACGCCATCTGGCCAATGGTGAACGGGGTCGTTAGGATCCCATTTCCTGTCATTCTCACCGGTCGCCCATGCGAGACAGTTGTAATCTCGGGTATCCTCGCTCGTTATTCTATATTGTCCGTTTCGCAAGTTGGGAAAATGATGACGCACCCATATGTCAGCCGGAGACATAACCATTCTGCTTTCCCCAGTCCATCCATATCTCTGCTATTCTTCGCACTCGCCCCCTATCCTCCGCTGGTATAACCGGCGCTTTCTCTCTGGCAATAGCTCTTAGTGCCCAGAACCAATCACTCGTGGTGGTTTCGAGTTCCCGAAAAATCAGAGGTAGGACCTTTTCGCCCATACCTACGATTTGTTGATAAGCAAAGTTATTAGCTTTTTCGCTAGCAATAGATAGATGGGTGGTTTCGTTGCGCCATCGCTGCGCCAGAGACTTGAACTCCCGTTCAAGTGATTCCCGGGCCTTAGCTCGCTGCCGCGAGACTCGGTATTGAGAATGCTTGACGAACCCGTACCTCGCCAATGGGTCTAGAGGCAGCTTGTGGGCTGTGCCCTTTAGCGATTGTACAAAAAGTCGCTTATGGTGACACGGCGAATAAGCATCAAGCCGCTTCCGGGGCTGTTTGTACCAAACGCGAGGAACGTAATGCTCACATTCAATTGTTTGGGTGTTTGGCATCTAAGAACCCTTTTATGTGTCCGCATCTACGCGCGACAACTTTGCTGCGTCGAGCACCGCTCTAAGACTCTTGGCTTTCGAGTCCGCCCGATCTAGAACATACATCAGTTCATCCATTTCATCAGAGTCCATTGCTACGTAAAACTCTTTGAGACCGGTCGCGTCGTGATAGTTGAGCTTGAGCGTATGGATGATGAGCGCCGCCTTGGGAGGCTCATCTGGACTTGACCCGAAGATGGGCCTAATGTCAGTCATCACCCGTGCGTCGCAAAACACACGCTCATATTCATGTAATAGAAAAACTGCTTTGGAGGCTATTCTCAGAGAGTCGATGTCCAGGAACTTTATCAATTGCTGCTTGAAGCGGTCCCGGTCTTCTTTGGGTAGATTAAGTATCTCAGAGTCGCTATCCTCGATTGCTTCAACTATCTCTTCGGCGAATTGCTCTTTGTGTTCAAAGTCTTCCCCAATATAGTACAGACTAACGAGCGCTTGTACTATATCTTCCATGTCGTCGCCTTCGATAGAGCCGCTCAGGCGCTCGGTCAGTTTTGATGCCAAGCTTGTTGGCCGAAGCACCATCGGCGCCTCTGAAAGCGCTTCTAGCAATTGCTCCATGACGGAGTCGTCGAGTGCGATGAGTTTCGCAAATCCAAGCTCGTATTCTTCTGGAATGATCAGTGACCCCAACGCTAGCCTCGTAGTCTATGTAAGTTAGCGATATATCGTTTCCAACCCGTGAACTAACGATATTCGTTTCCAACCCGTGAACTAACGATATTCGTTTCCAACCCGTGAACTGGTTTCGCAGTATATCACAGGAAAAATCATACACCACTAGGGAATTTGACGGCAGGCTACGCGGGCACATGGCCGCAAGGCGCGGCGGACTACTGTGTTGTAGCTAATCGGGACTAATCCAAATGGTGATGAAAAAAAGGCACACGCCGAATTACCCTCCACCTAATAGACGCAATTTGTGTGAGCCGCTCGAAGTGCTACATTCATCACTTACTATCGGAGGTCTTTCCGGGGTCTTGCTTGACGTAGAACCATGCGCCTTTTAAACTGGAATTCACTTATTGTCGGCGCGCGCCCAGGCTGGGAATCGACTGAATCACCACGCGCGAGCGCATCTCCCGCGCCGCCTGGAACACGATGGTTGAAAACCCTATGGCACACAATCTCTTCAACTCGCTGCAGAGCTTCAAGATCAAAGACAACCTGACCGGAAACTTCTACTCCTTGCCCGAACTCGAGCGGCAAGGCGTCGGTCCCATCTCAAAACTCCCGGCCAGCATTCGCATCGTGCTCGAATCGGTGTTGCGCAACTACGACGGCAAACGTATCACCGAGGAGAACGTGCGCAGGCTCGCGAACTGGGAGCCCAACCATCTGCGCACCGAAGAAATCCCGTTCACGGTCGCCCGCATACTGCTGCAGGACTTCACCGGTGTGCCGCTTCTTGTCGACCTGGCCGCGATGCGATCGGCCGCCGCGCGAATGAGCAAGGGCCCGCAGATCATCGAGCCGCTGGTGCCGGTCGATCTGGTGATTGATCACTCCGTTCAAGTGGACTTCGCAAGCGTGCCCGAGGCGCTGCGCCTGAACATGGAGATGGAGTTCAAACGCAACCGGGCGCGCTATCAGTTTCTGAAATGGGGCATGCAAGCGTTCGACGGTTTCAATGTTGTGCCGCCGGGCATAGGCATCTGTCATCAGGTCAACCTCGAGTACCTGGCCAAAGGCGTTCAAGAGAAGGACGGCGTCTTCTATCCTGACACGGTCGTCGGCACCGACTCGCACACGACGATGATCAACGGGTTGGGTGTCGTAGGCTGGGGCGTCGGGGGAATCGAAGCCGAAGCCGGAATGCTAGGCCAGCCCGTGTACTTCCTGACGCCCGACGTCGCCGGCGTGCATATGACAGGCAGCTTGCGCGAAGGCGTGACCGCGACCGATCTGGTGTTGACCATCACAGAGATGCTTCGCAAAGCCAAAGTTGTCGGCAAGTTCGTCGAGTACCACGGCGAGGGCGCGGCGAGTTTGTCGCTCACCGACCGCGCGACGATCGCCAACATGTCACCCGAGTACGGCGCGACGATGGGTTTCTTTCCGGTCGACGAACAAACCTGCGGCTACTACAAAGCGACTGGGCGCTCGGACGAACAAGTAGACCTGATCCGAAACTACTTCACGGCGCAGGGAATGTTTGGGATTCCGCGCAAGGGCGAATGCGATTACAGCACTGTGCTGGAACTCGATCTGTCATCGGTCGAGCCCAGCGTCTCGGGACCAAAGCGGCCGCAGGATCGGATCGCGCTGCCGGAACTCAAGAGCAAGTTCGAAGAGCTTCTTCAGAAACCAGTCGGCGAGAACGGTTACAATAGACCCAAAGACGAGATCGGAAAACGCTTCCCTGCGATTGTCGGAGCGCGACAAAACGGCGCGCAGTCCGGTGGCGGAGAGCAGCGGACCGAGACGGCCCCGGTCGCCGTGCACCGCGCAACCAGCGCGGAGAACACGAGTGTGGCTAGCGAGACCGAGATGATGAACAACCGGCCCACGCCCGACCGCGTTGAAGAAAGCGAAACCGGCAGCTCGCACGGCGCCCGCGTAGATGTAAGGCACGGCGACGTGCTGATCGCCGCAATCACGTCATGCACCAACACATCGAATCCAAGCGTGATGCTCGCGGCGGGTCTGTTGGCTAAGAAAGCGGTCGAAAAAGGGCTGACGATTCGGCCGGTGGTTAAGACTTCGCTTGCGCCGGGCTCGCGAGTCGTGACTGATTATCTCGAGAAAGCCGGGCTTCAGCAGTATCTGAATCAACTAGGCTTCAACCTCGTCGGGTACGGCTGCACGACGTGCATTGGCAACTCGGGGCCGCTCGATCCCGGCATCGAAGAAGCGATCAGCCAGAACGACCTTGTCGGCGCAAGCGTGCTGAGCGGCAATCGCAACTTCGAAGCGCGCGTGCATCAGAGCGTGAAGGCGAATTTCCTGATGAGCCCGCCTCTGGTCGTCGCGTTCGCGCTTGCGGGCCGCGTCGATATCAATCTCACCGAAGAGCCGATCGGGAAGGGAACCGAGGGCCGTGATGTTTATCTCCGCGACATCTGGCCCACCTCCGAAGAAGTGCGCCAGCACCTGGAGACCGCGTTAGACCCTGAGACTTACCGGGCGCGCTACAGCAACTTTGTCGAAGGGAATCCGCTGTGGAACGAGATTCCGTCAATCGCCGGCGACGTGTACGAGTGGGACCCGGAATCGACTTACATACAGGAGCCGCCTTATTTCGAAGGATTCTCGATGGAACACGGCGGCGTGAGTGAAATCAAACGCGCGAGAGCGCTGGCGATTTTCGGCGACTCGGTTACCACCGATCACATTTCACCGGCCGGCGCGATCAAGCCGACTTCGCCCGCCGGGCTCTACCTTCAAGCGAACGGCGTGACGGTTGCGGACTTCAACAGCTACGGCGCGCGTCGAGGCAACGATCGAGTGATGACTCGAGGAACGTTCGCCAACGTGCGAATCAAGAACCTGATGATCCCGGGCACTGAAGGCGGCGTGACAGTTCATCAACCGGACGGCGAGCGAATGAGCATCTACGACGCGGCGATGAAGTATCAGGCCGATGGCGTCTCGCTGATGGTGTTCGCGGGCCAGGAGTACGGAACAGGAAGCTCGCGCGACTGGGCTGCGAAGGGCACGCGGTTGCTGGGCGTGGGCGCGGTGATTGCTCAGAGCTTCGAGCGCATACATCGGTCGAATCTTGTCGGGATGGGAGTGCTGCCGTGTCAGTTCAATGAGGGCACGAACGCGCATTCGTTGAAGCTCGATGGAACCGAGACCTTCGACCTGACTGGGTTTGAAGCGGGAATCACGCCTCGTCAGGATTTGACGCTGACGATTCACCGGACGAACGGCGAGACCGAGCAAGTTCCGGTGACGCTTCGCATAGACACGCCGATTGAGGTGGACTACTACCTGCACGGCGGGATACTGCCTTATGTGTTGAGGCAGTTGATTGCGAAGAGTTGAGAGCTGCGTGTCACCGTGAGAATTGCACCGAGTCCTATTTCTTGGTTGAGGCTCGCACCCCCGCGATGAACGATCACGGACGCCCACGACTGATTTCTGCGAGCAGAGCGGCGGGCTTAACGACTCTCAGCATCGGATAGAGCCGCTGAAATTTGCGACCCTCTTCGGACATCGTATCCATCAAGTCGAGCAGATCGCGATCAAGGCTCACAAGATACCTGGCGTCCGTCACCAGAGCGAGGTTGATGTAAGGCTCATCCTCAGGGGCGCTCGTAGTGAAACTCTTCTGGCACGTTCGAAATGGGGATGGATAGCGCCGCGATCTCGCCAACGAAAGCCTCTACGCGTTCGGGCGTCAGGTCCGGGACGAGTTGCCTGAAGACTGGGCGGCTCAGCACCTCCGCAACCTCAGCCAGAACGCTCGCCGAAACAAACAGGCTGATGTCGCCACTCTCAACCAGGTTCTTACACTTCCCGGCGGCTCCGTCGGGATTCAGCGTCATCTGCACAAAGATATTGCAGTCAAAAACTACTCGGGGAGGAGGGGCTGTCATTGCTGGTTTTGCTTTTCGCGCCACATAGCGCGGCGTTCGGCCTTGACCAGCGCGGTCAGTTCTTCCTCGGTCATACCGCTGGCGGCGAATTGTGCGCGCACCGGGGCGAGCATTTCGTCAAGCGATCGTTTCCTGAGCGCTCGTTCGACAGCGTGAATCACATACGCCTCCACGTCCTGTCCTTGCCGGGCAGCGGCTTCCTGGACCCTGGCCTCAAGATCTCCTGGCAACGAAATCGTCAAACTCATTCTTCTATCCTTGCCCCGAGACTTTCCTCCGGCGAATGACCACAAGGTGAAGACAAAGCCGCTCGCCTTGAAGGCCATTTCAACCAGCCAAGCCTCTTTTGATCGATCTACTTTAACAACACTCAGAACTTCGTGATCTTGAACCCACGAGTTTCAGAGTTGAGCTAGCCGAAAAGCTCTGACTTACTCAACGCCCATACTTTCGGCGTTGCCTCCATCTATCAACTCCGACACTCGTTGACGATACCGCTGATACAGGAACGATACCGCCAGCAGAATCAGACCCAATACGATGAACGAAATGATCCGATAGAGCTTCTCCAGCGAAGACAAATCAAACAGGAACACCTTGAAGATCGTCAGCCCTAACAGCAACAGGGCCATCACCCGGAGCAGCTTGCTGCGGCGCGCGATTCCCACAGTCAGCATCGCCCCGCCATAGATGGTCCACACAACGGAAATCGAGAGCTGCTGCGCCAACTTCAGATTTGCCAGGTCCTCTGGTTGCAAACCGGTTGCTCTCATCATCACCGTGTAGTGCCCCAGCGCTTCCAAGCTGAGCGCGACGATGGCGAGCAGATTCGCCGACGTCACAAGGACCGGGAGCATGTTAGTCCGCTCGTCGGCGTCCACATTCTCGGCTCGAGCGTAGAACCAGACTCCGCACGCCAGCGCTCCGATCAGAAGTGCGAACGCGCCGAAAGTCTGATTGAAGACAAGCGTGTGCCACGACGCGTCGTAGAAGTGCGAATCCACGGCTGCCACCTTTACCGTCGAGATCGCTAGAAGGATCAGCGCGCCCCATCTGAGGGACTTCCGTCCGCGCCTCGTGGCGATGCCCAACGCAGCCGCGCCGTAGATTGTCCACAGCGCCGAAAGCGCAAACTGTTCGTTGTTGTTCAGCCGGGATATCTCGTCCCAGAGCTGCGTGCTGACGTGCGACTTGACCTGGGCGAAGTAGCCGATGGCCTCGGCGCTCAGCGCGACTATCGCAAGCAGGTTGGCCGCGCCGAGAAGAATCGGGACTACGATGGCGCGCTCTTTCTCCTCGATGTCTTCGGCGCGCGCATACGACCACACGCAAACAGCGAAGGCAACTATGAGAAGGGCAAACGCCGCAAACGTCGGATTGAGGAGCAGCTTGTGCCATCCGGCGTCGTAATACCACAAGTCGACTGCGGCCGCTTTGGCCGTCGCAAGCGCAAGCAGCATCAACGAGCCGATGCGCACGGGCGTCGAACGGCGACGGATGCCGATTATCAGAGCCGTTGCGCCAAAGATGGTCCACACCGCCGACAGCGCGAGTTGTTTTGCGTTTTCGAGGTGAGCTATCGCCTCCCCGCCTGCGAGCGCCTGCGCGCGGTCGAAGTAGCCGAGCGCTTCAGCGCTGAGCGCGATGACCGCCAGCAAGTTGGCCATGCCGACAAGAATAGGAAGGACGGTGGCGCGCTCTTTGCCGGTGATGTCTTCGGCGCGCGCATAGAACCACGCGCCGGCCGCGAAGGAAACTACGAGCAGGGCGAACGCCGCAAACGTCGGATTGAGTAGCAGCGTGTGCCATCCGGCGTTGTAATACTGCAAGTCGATTGCGGCTGCTTTGGCGGTCGCAATCGCAAGCAGCATCAACGAGCCCATACGCACAGCCTCCGAGCGGCGGCGGATCCCCATTACCAAGGCGGTTGCGCCAAAAATAGTCCATACCGCTGACAAAGCAAGCTGTTTTCCGTTTTCGAGGTGAGCTATGGCCTCTCCACTTGCAATCGCCTGGGCGCGGTCGAAGTGGCCGAGTGCTTCAGCGCTGAGCGCGATGATAGCAAGCAGATTCGCTGCGCCTATGAGCGCACCGAGAGCGAGTTTCCGTTCCTCTTCATCGATGTCTTTAGCCTTGGCGTAGAACCATGCGCCGCTTGCGAGCGCGCCGATGAGCAGAGCGAAAGCGCCAAAAGTCTGATTGAACGCAAGCGTGTGCCACGGCGCGTTGTAGTAGGACAGGTCCAACATCAATACGAGGACGATCGCTGCCGCGAGCAGAGCCAGCGCAGCGCCTCGTATCAACTTCAGCCTGCGTTTGATGCCGACAATCAACGCCGACGCTCCGTAGATCGCCCACAACGCCGAGAGTGTGAAATAGCGCGCGTTGTCGATGCGATCCTTGTCAACGCCGGCTTGTTGCACACCCGCTTTCTTCTGGTTGAAGTAACCGTTTGCGTCAAGGCTCAACAGAATCACCGCCAGTGTGTTGGCCCCAAGCATGTAGAGCGCGATGAACATCGATCGCTCTTCGTCCTCGACATCGGACTTCGTTCGTTTGTAGAACCCGACCGCCGCCGCGAGCGCAGCAACAAGCACGGCGCACGAAAGCGCTCGACGATTTAGCAGTGGAAGAAAGCTCTCGTTTGCATGGTAGCCGAACTCCCGCATGTCAACATAAAACCAGTGCGCCACGGCGACGCCAAACACGACAAGGGCCCCGTACCTGGAGGTCCGATCGTTCGCGCGCAGACCTATCCAGCTCATCACCGCTCCTTCGATCGCCCAACCCATCGTCACCCAGTGCTGATCGAATTGAATCGGCACTGCGAGCACCGCGAACAGGAAGGCAAGACCGAGAAAGGTGAATATCAGCAGACTGTCTTCGCGGTCACGGTTGTAGGTGAAGTAGCCCAGGCCCATGTAGAAAGCCGACACCAGCAGCGCGAACAGACCAAGAATCCCGCGATGGTTGTCGTCGAGAAGTTCGTAGCTCGTGCCGAAATACAGGAGCGCGTTCGAGAACACCATCGCCAGGTCGAGCCAGCTCGTAGAACGCCGATTGACTACGTTGTACAGAACCGCGAGCAGCGCGAAGATCGCGAACAATACCGTGAGGAAGAAGATCGTTGTCCAAAGCTTATCGGGCTCGTACCACTCAAACATCCACGCGGCGAACATCAACACGGTCGAGACGAAAGCCATGTAGTTGAGGCTGCGCCACTGCTTCGAGTAGGCAAGCGCAAGCACGCCCAGGTCCAATACCGCGATGTAGCTGAACAACCCGGCTTCGTTGTCGACTCCGGTTGACAGAAGTATCGGCGTCAGGAATCCGCCTATCAGTCCAAGCAC
>JBGQGO010000036.1:0-17910 GCA_041497455.1 Blastocatellia bacterium
AGCTCTTCGGTGATCTTCGGCTCGAGCCCTTCGGTGTGTCCCTTGTCGAGGCGGACGACGTCGGCGACCACTCTGCCCTGCTTGCAGTCCGGATAGACGTAAACCTGAGCCTTGCCAGGCGCGGGCAAGAGTCCCCAGCCTGGACGCAACAGATTCAGACGGCTGCTGTCATAGACGTAGCCGGCCTTGGTGTCGACGACCTCCTGCGGTTTGCTCCGTGCGCCGCACTCGTACTTCTTAGCCCAGTCCGAGGTCTCGGGTATGCCTTTGTCATCCATTTCACGCTGGCCCGTCTCGTAGATGAAAGAGAAATCCGCGTTCGGAGGCTCGCGCAAGGCGGCCATCGCCTGAGCCATACCGGGAGGGGCCCCTGCGGGAGCGGCGCCGGCCGCTGCGCCCGGCGCCGCGCCAGTTGCTGCGCCTGCACCGGGAGCCCCAGTAGGGGCAAAAGTCGCGCCACGTCCGGGGTTGCCGCCCAAGCGCCCGCCGGAGACGCTGAGCCAGCCATCGACCTTGTCCTTAAAGAAATCCGTGCGCACGATCCGGTTGGAGGTCATGCCGCCCTGAGAGTGGCCGACCAGCCAGAAAGCCTTGATGTTCTCTTTGCCGATCTGCTCGATGACGAAGTTGACGATGTTGTGCAGGTACTCGTCATCGGCTTCAGTCCACACCCTCGTCGGAGAGTTAGGGGTGGCGATCACCAGGCGGTATTGGTCCTTGTAATCCATGATCGGGAAATAGTTGCGCTGCCAGTTCCCGTACGAGCCGCCGCCGTGCAGACTGAGGATGAAGGTGACTTTCTCGCCCTTCTTCAAGTCGCACGGATAATCGAGGAAGTAGGTCCGGCGGGTCTTCATCTCGACTACGTTTCCTTCATTGATCACAATGGCCCCTGAGCACTCGCTGTCAGGACAGTGAAGATAAGGGGTCGCCGTGCAGGTGGTGCCCGCGATCCTCACGAATTGTTCCTGGGGATTAGCGTTGACGTACCTGGTGAACGCCACTGCCGCGACGGCCACGGCCAACAGCGCGATCAATCTGAGAGAGTCTTTCATATGATTTCCTCCTGAGTAGTTTTGAACTTTGCGATGCTTTGCGTCTTTGCGCGAACTGGGCTTGCGTTTCTCGCAAAGACGCCAAGGACCGCAGAGACCGCAGAAGATTTAAGAACGTGCTGTGCGCTCGCGAGTGACTACTCGCCGGGCGCAGGCAGAGGTCCTCCAACGTTTCCGCCGCGCTTTTCCATGATCTGTCTGACTTCGCCGGTAGGATCGTTCTCGATCCGGCAAGGCGCGTCGAAGATCATCACCGCTCGCTTGTCCGCCGTGTAGGCCGGCCAGATGGCCACGCCTTTGTGATTCGGATTTCCGGTGCGAGCGAGCTGCGCCCACGCTCCGGCGCTCGCCGCTTCGAGCTTGCGCATGTCGGGATTCACCGGACCGACCATGCTTTCGCTGATGTCGATGTGATTGAACACGAACGGAATCTCGAGCGTGTGGGGCGAGCGAAGTCCCATCACCGGCGTCTCCCAGGCAAACACGTACAGGTACGTCGGCGCTTTGCCCAAGGCCGCGCGACGTTCCGCAAGCCGAATGGAATTCATCGCTGAGGCGTCCGTGGAAATGTTTGTTGACAACTCATACGGCGTCGCTTTGGGATACTTCTTACGGTAGCTCGCGATCACCTTCTCAGCCGACTCGCCCAACAACTTCCGGGCGCTCTCGAGCAGGCCCGCTTCATCGAGCTTGCCGAATGCCGGCGAGTCGATTTCATACACCGTGCGTTCAGTTCGCGTGTAGCCGACGATCACCGGCACGTCGGCCGACAGCGGAGTCGCTACCGGATCGAATGGATTCGCCGGCAGAACCTTACCATCAACCACCGGCCCAAATCGGGCTTTGTTTCCGGCGTCCATCAATCTGTCGAGCGGTATGTTTTGGAGCTCACGCCCCTGGCCTTTACTCAGCCCAAGCTCTTTCATCAGGGTGTCGGCGGTCTTTGTCGCGGCGTCGCGCGGGCCGCCGCGCAGAGAGGCGCCGCTCTCGATGACCGCTCGATGGAAGAGGCCCTTTGCGCTGGGCATCGCCAGCAGTGTCGAAACCTTGCCGCCGCCGCCCGACTGTCCGAAGATCAGAACTCTGTTCGGATCGCCACCGAACGCGTTGATGTTATCGCGAACCCACTGAAGCGCAGCTACCAGATCGAGCTGGCCGGCGTTGGCCGAGGCTTCGAATTCCGACCCTCCAGCATCGCCCAGGAATATGTAGCCGAGGACGTGCAGCCGGTGATTCACGCTAACGACGACGACATCCTGATGCTGCGCAAGCCCGGCGCCGTCGTAGCCAATCGAGCCGCCCGTTCCCTGGTCGTAGCCGCCGCCGTGAAACCAGACCATCACCGGCCGCTTTCTCCCGTCGTTTACTCCTCGCGTCCACACGTTGAGATAGAGACAATCCTCGCTCGCGTCGTTGGGTTTGGTACCCCCCAGGATGCGGAAGAACTGGAGCTGCTTCTCGCCGCGCGGCCTGTTGGACTGCGGAGCGTAGTGCCCGAACTCGAATGCGTCGCGCACACCGGTCCACGGCTCGGGCGCCTTGGGCGGCATAAACCGATTCGCGCCTCCGGTCGGGGCGCCATATGGAATTCCCTTGAAGACGTTCACGCCATCCACAATCCGCCCGCGCACTTTCCCTGCGTTCGTTGTTACAGTCGCGGTTGCGCCGTTCGCGGTATCTGCAAAACTCCTGGTCAGCACGCCGGGCACGAATGCGCCTGCCGCGGCGACACCGGCCATTTGAGCAGCAGATGTCAGAAAGGAGCGGCGATCTATTCGGTGATTCTTGGCGTCTTGATTTTGTTTCGGGATCATTGCTCAAACCTCCTTCATTGAGGATCTGATTCGGGAAATGAACAAAAGACTCATCGCGCTGAGCGCTGACCGACCGGCCGGCCGGTTAGTTCGAGGAAGAGCCATTCTAACCAAGAGCGGCCAATGGTGAAAGCCAAAGTGGGACTATTTCAGCAACTGCCCGAACCGGACGTCGCGGCAAAGCTAGAGCGCCCGGCGTTGACGCACAACTGCCCGCGTTGTTTAATGGACCTGCCTAAGATATCCGCCACTAAGGCGCTAAGACACGAAGACTCACCAAGAGGTCAATGCAATGAAAGTTCTAATCAAGAATGGCAACGTCGTCACCGCGGTCGATAACTACCTCGCAGATGTACTCATCGAAGATGGCAAAGTCGCAGTCATCGGCGCGAAGCTCACAATGGAAGCCGACCGCACGATCGACGCGACAGGCAAGCTTGTCGTTCCCGGCGGCATCGATCCGCACACTCACATGGAACTGCCCTTCGGAGGCACGTTCGCTTCCGATGACTTCCGCACTGGCACGATCGCTGCGGCTCACGGCGGGACAACGACCATCATCGACTTTGCGGTTCAGTATCACGGCGAATCGCTCATTCAAGCCGTCGACAACTGGCACAAGAAAGCCGATGGCAAGACCGCGATCGACTACGGCTTCCATCTGATCACCACAGACTTGCCGGACGAACGCGTGCCCGAGATGCGCCAGCTCATCAACGAAGGAGTGATGAGCTTCAAGATGTTCATGGCTTACCCGGGAGTCTTTCTCGTCGACGACGCGACGATCTTTCGCGCGATGAAGAACGCCGGCCAGTGGGGCGGCTTGATCTGCATGCACGCCGAAAACGGAATCGTCATCAACGAGATCATCAAGCACGCGCTCGCCGAAGGAAAGACCGCGCCGAAGTATCACGCGCTGACTCGGCCTACTAAGGCCGAAGCCGAAGGCGTACACCGCGCGATCGCCATAGCAGAGATGGCCGAGGCTCCGGTGTACATCGTTCACCTGAGCTGCGCGGACGCGCTTGAAGAAGTTCGCGAAGCTCGCGACAACGGGCTTCCTGCATACGCCGAGACGTGCCCGCAGTATCTGTTCCTCGACTACTCGCTGTACGAGCGCGAAGGCTTCGAGGGCGCGAAGTGGGTGATGACTCCGCCGCTGCGAGAGAAGTGGAACCAGGACAAGTTGTGGCAAGGGCTCCAGGGGAACGACCTGCAAGTCATCTCGACGGATCACTGTCCGTTTTGCATGAAGGAGAAGGAACTCGGCCGCGATGACTTCACCAAGATCCCAAACGGCGGGCCGGGAGTCGAGCACCGCATGAGCTTGATTTACAACGGCGGCGTGGCAGGCGGAAAGATCGGGTTGAACCGCTTCGTCGAGCTGACTTCGACCGCGGCTGCAAAGCTATTCGGATTGTTCCCGCGCAAGGGGACGATCGCGGTCGGATCGGACGCCGACATTGTGATCTTCGATCCAAATGAAGAGATGACCATCTCGGCGGCGGCTCATCATATGAACGTGGATTACAGCGCTTATGAAGGGATGAAAGTGAAGGGTGTGACCAAGACTGTCTTGTCGCGCGGCCGGGTGGTGATCGACGACGGTAAGTATGTTGGCAAGCCGGGCGACGGACAGTTCCTAAAGCGCAGCACGTTCAGTGGCCGGTACTGAAGTGACTTTTGAGAACAGAAAGCGAACAGCCCGCAAGTGAAGACAGAATGGCGACTGAGAGGAACATCAGTTGGATTACGAACCCATCGTTTCGGAGAGTTCGTGTGGTGGCTCTCACAGATTGGCTTGACTTGCCACGACGCATCCGCTATCAACACCTAAGCCCAAGCGGAGAGGTCCAATGTTCGACAGCAAAGATTCGATTGTGCAGGCTGCGCGTGTGCCTTTGGTTGTCGGCGTCACTGGCCATCGCTATCTGCCCACCGAGACAGGTGACGATGGAACGAAAAGCATCAACAGTCTGATCGTTAACGAAGTCCGCGAGTTCTTCGACCGGCTCTTACACGATTACCCCGAGACGCCTCTGATTGTTCTTTCGGCGTTTTCGCCCGGCGCCGATTGCCTGGTTGCGAAGATCGCGCTGGAAGCTGGCGACCGAGACCGCGTCCGCGTCATTCCCACATTACCTGTGCCCTGCGACGAACACATCGAAGCTAACCGAACGGCGCTCAAAGATCATTACCCTCTCTCGGTTGAGGAGTTCGAAGCGCTCCTTAAGGACGATTTGACCGAGGAACCGATCGTGATGCCCGACGTGAATTGCGATCAGGCGGAGCGCTTGGCGGGAGTCACCAGCATTCCACATCTGCTGGCGGGAGTCTTCGCGGCGCGCCACTGCCAAATACTGCTTGCCTTGTGGGACGGAGAGAGGGACCGCAGCGGTAAGGGCGGAGGCTACGAAATCGGCGGAACCGCCCAGAATGTGCATTTCCATCGGACCGGCGAATTGCCGAGAGACGAGGAGCTTGAAGCCTGCCTTCGTGATCTTGACGAACCATTTGCTGTTAGACGAAGCCTCTTGGAGGAGCCCGAGACAGGACTGGTCTACCATGTCGACACGGGAAATGTGAAAGAACGAAAGCCGCATGAGAGACGATTCCTGGGCCGCGAAGGGAGTAGCGAGAAGGATAGAAAAGACTATGTCGACCGGTTCAAGAAGATTTACAAAAACATAAACGCCTTCAATGGAGATGCGTCGAAGCTGTTGCCATCGCGCAAGGAGAAACTAACGGATAGCGTCGGCAAGCTCTTTGACAAAGACGAATTCGCCTTGTTGCGCGGGTCTCTCCAGAAGCTGGGCAACGCTTATGCCGCGGCCGACGTGCTCGCCGTACACTTTCGCAACGTGACTCATCGGACAATGGCGGCAATCTTCTGGCTGGTGGGAATCGCAGCCGCATCGTTTCTTTATTATGCTCATATGGCAGGGCCGGAAGGGCGCTACTGGCTTCTGGGCGGTTACATGCTTTTGCTGGCGGTCGCGATAGTATTGTACCTCGTCGTGAGGGAGCGAAGTTTCCAGGACAAGTATCAGGATTATCGCGCGCTTGCCGAAGGATTGAGGGTGCAGTTCTTCTGGCGGCTTGCCGGTCTTTCCAGTTGCGCGTCGGATCACTACCTCCGCAAGCATAAGAATGAGCTGGATTGGATCAGAGGCGCGGTGCGGTCGTGCGCATTGCGGCCGGAACAGACCCTGGACGACGAGCGGCTGGAGAGCCTGCAAGAGTGGTGGCTCAAAGAACAACGCAATTACTTCGCGTCGGCGTCGGTGGGTTATCACCATAGGCGCCTGCGATTCAGGGAGATTGGAGGGGGTGTATTGCTGATCAGCTTTGCGCTCTCGATCTACGTGCTTTTGGAATCCCCAACAAAGATCACACAAATCCTCGGGCTCGTGGCTGCATTGGTGCTGTTCGCGCTGATAGTCTTTAACCTGATAGAGATCGCTAGAGAGACTGAGGAATTGTTGGAGGAAGAAAACGCGGCGCCAACGCCCAACGTGACCACCCCACGGCCCAGGAAGTTCAACTGGAAGAAGACAGCGGCTCGGCTAAGGAAAGGTGTTCGATCGCTGATGAGGCCGTTTGCTCTTCCCTATGCTATCAGCCTCTTTTTTTCTTCCTACTATATAGCCTCGAACCTGAAGAGCCGAGGCATCTATCGGGCGGAGATCAATCCCGCGAAGCTTCTTTCCATTGAGATCCTTCCGGGAGTCGTGGTTCTGGTCATTGGCTGTCTCAACCTGGCCCCCTTGCTTCTCCACCTGGCCCACTCGCTAATGAAGCGGTTCAAAACCAAGCGGTTCAATCGCCGCTTGAAAAAGTTGATCAGCTCAGTTAAGAACAGTCTCTTCCGGATCAACCTCGGACCTCTGATCAGTCTTTTCAATCGCCGCCCCTTCGAAAAGTTGATCAGCTCGCTGAAGAACAGCCTCTACGGAATCAATCTCGGACTCTTGATCATGCTGGCATTGCTGCATAGCCACGCCATACTGCCGGAGTTTCTGAGTCATCTTTTGAAACAAGAAGCAGACGACCTGCACGATATGCTGGTTTCCGCGATGGGACTGATGGCGCTGGTCGCCGCGTTGCTGCACACTTATGCAGAACGAAGGGCGCTCGCCCAACAACAAAAGTTATGCAAGAGAATGAAGGAAGTATTCGGCCGCGCGCAAAAGCGCCTGGACGGCCTGAAGACCACTGAAGCACTTGAGCTGATGCTCGAGCTTGGCAAAGAAGCGCTCGAGGAGCAGGGCGATTGGCTGATGCTCCATCGCGAGCGGCCCATCGAACTGCCCAGAGCCGAAATTTGAGGCACTCGGCCCGGCTCGGCGGCGCGATCCAGTCGCCGCGCTCCAGTTTGACGCGCAAGCACGCTTGTCATAGCATCGTTGCCTGAGGCGGAAACCAGTGACGATCGAGAAGAATCGCTGTCGCTGGCAGCAGTTGTCAGTTAACCGGTCCCGGCACTGCTGATTCAGCAAACTGGCATGCTGCACTCGAAAAAGAACGCTTGACGCGAGCCGGCGGCTAGTTGCCGGCCGTGCAACTTCAAGCGCGATTTTGACGGTCGAACCGCAGGTGCTGCTCGATTTGGAATGGCTCGAAGCCAGGGATTTCCTTTTCGCGTTTCGTTCTATTCAAGAGCGGCCCGGATGTAGTAACCTTGCGCCCTATGACATACAAACCAACACCCATTGAAACGTCCGCGATCTCATTGCCCGAAGAACTAGGCGCGCTCACCGAGAGGCTCGCCGAAAACGCGCATGACCTGTGGGCCGAGCAGCGACTGGCACAGGGCTGGTCTTACGGTCCGCAGCGAGACGACGAGCAGAAGCAACACCCCTGTTTAGTGCCTTACGACCAATTGCCGGACAGCGAAAAGGAATACGACCGAGTCGCAGCGCTTGGCACTCTCAAAGCGATTTTGCAATTGGGCTACCGAATTGTTCCACCCGAAAAGCGAGGCCGGCTATGAGCACACTTCTCAGCCCACCCGAAACGTCACCAACTGTTTTCCCAATCCTCGTCACCGGGGATGTGGTAGTTGATCATCACATCTACGAAGGCGAACGAACCACGGCCGCGGCCTACAACCGGCGCGGGTTCAAAGTCGTACGCGAGCATGGAGGCGCGGCGGGATTGTGCGCGCTCCTCCAGGCGCTGATCGAGGCGGCCAAAGCGGAACCACGGGCTGCCGCGCAGGAAAAGGTCAAGAAGGCGAGGGAGCAAGTGCGCGACGCGGAACAGAAGCAACCGAGCAATGGTTCGGTGGAGAGAGCAAAGGAGTCCCTGGCAGCCGCAGAGAAGCAACTCGCCGGGATCATGCCCGCAGCGGAAGAAAACTGCACTGTCGAGTTCGCGCTTAATCTGCCGGAGTTGCATTCCCAGCCGTCTGGACATCACGCATTTGCCACATGGAAACCTTTCCCGGAGAACCCGGCGGACGCTCAGGGCAAAAAGAAGGTCTGGCGGGCGAGTCTGCTCATGGGTTACGGGGACGATGAGCATACCAGTACGGACAGCGGTAAAGGCCAATCCCTGGTCTATTCGCCGAAGCCCGAGGCCGCTGGCGCCCAAGTCGGCCTACTAATTCTGGACGATGCCGGTTTTGTTTTTCGGCACAAGGCCCTGACAGATTGCTGGCTGCTCCCGAACACCAGTGATCCACAACCGGAATGGCTGCTGTTGAAAATGAGCGGACCGGTGTGTCAAGGCGACCTCTGGCCTACCCTCTCCAGCGACTTCGGAGACCGTCTGATCTGCGTTGTGTCGGCAGCCGATCTGCGCAAGGAAAGCGTGAGCCTGAGCACCGGGCTTTCCTGGGAGCTAACGGTGGAGGATCTCCACCACGCCCTTCATGACAGCCCGGTTCTCAAGTCCCTCACGACGGTCCCCCGCCATTTGATTGTGACCTTCTCGGCTGATGGCGCGCTCTGGCTGGACAATACGGATCGCAACCATCCGCAGGCAACGCTCGTCTTCGATGCCAGTGGCGCTGAGGGCGAGTGGGCACATAAGTTTGAAGGCGAGGCGTTCGGATATCTGTCATGCCTGGTGGCTGCGATCACCCGCGCGGTGATTCACAACCCGGCGGCTCCCTCTTTTGCGCCGGCCGTGGCCGCCGGTCTCGCTGCCATGCGGAATTTGCGGGCCTTGGGACACGGACCTGTCGGTAAAGATTTCCCCGCTGGATTTCCCAACACCCGGCTCGCTAAAGCCATTCTGAAAGGGGGCGGCGACTTCTCATTCTCGCGTGTGCCATGGACCGATAATGAGCGGAAACCCTACGACTCATCAGGTTCGCCGCCCCGCACCTGGCGCATCGTCGAAATGTCGCAGAGTCCTTTCCCGGGTGACACGATGCCTTCCCTGCTGGGTCTCGCACGGCAGGTAGTCTTGCAAGGGCGGTCCGCCATTCGACGGCTGCCCCACGCGAGTTTCGGCGAGCTGCTGACTGCGGACCGTTCAGAGATTGAGGCTCTTCGGACCATACGGCGCTCCATGCTCAGCTATTGGGGAATGCGCAAAGTGAAAAGGCCGTTGTCCATCGGAGTCTTCGGACCGCCTGGCGCCGGGAAATCGTTCGGAGTACAACAGATTGCCAATGATGTGTTCACCGACAAGGCATGGCTCCCGTTCAACCTCTCCCAGTTCAAGGACTCGGCCGACCTCATCGGCGCATTCCACCAGGTGCGTGACAAGGTCTTGAGTGGCGTCACTCCCGTGGTCTTCTGGGATGAGTTCGATTCCAAGGAATACGACTGGCTCCAATACCTGCTCGCTCCAATGCAGGACGGCCGCTTTCAGAATGGACAACTCAACCACGCGATCGGCAAGTGCGTGTTTATCTTCGCCGGCGGCACTAGCCACACATTCGAGGGATTTGGACCTGCTAAGTCGGAGGAGGAGGCCTTCCGGACCTATCGACTGTGTAAAGGGCCGGATTTTCACAGCCGGCTTGACGCCTTCTACGATGTGCTCGGCCCCAATCAACGCATGCTGCCATCTAAAGGCAGCCCGCCGTCGGATCATTGGGTTGAGGACGCACGCGATGTTTGCGCGCCGCTTCGCCGCGCCCTGTTGATTCGCGCGCTCCTCAAGGTTCCGGAGGATGCGCGGCTCGATTTCGATGCCGAACTGCTCGATGCGCTTTTGCGAGTTCGCGGCTACAAACACGGGGCGCGGTCGCTCGAGAAACTCGTGATCTCACTGCAGCCTGCTTCGGCCGGAGAACCGATACGCCGGTCCGCCCTGCCACCCATCACGCAAATTGCCATGCATGTGGTCGAAGAAAATGAGCATCCCGACCTCGCCTTCGACGCGCTGCTGGACTCCAACATAGGCTTTTTGATGTCCCAGGCTATCCCTCCCATTGCCAAAGCCATCCACGAGGAATGGCTGAGCTACGCGTCGAAAACCAACCCGCTCAATCGCCCATGGGATGAACTGACCGCAGCCGAACAGGAGGACAACCGCGCGGCAGCCCGCCGCATCCCCGAGGTCCTTGCCCTCGCCGGGTTGGCTGTCGAGAAAGGAGTTCAAGCGCGCGGAGCTGACACCGACTCACCCCCGGGCGGGCCCGATATTGTTGAACTACAAATCGAACACCACATCGAGCGCCTGGCCGAAGCGGAGCACGATGGATGGATGGATCAGCGAATCAAGAACGGCTGGACGTATGATCCTAAGAGAGACGATCTACGGAAGAAACATCCATTACTCATTCCCTACGCCGAACTCCCGGAGCAAGAGAAAAACAAGGACCGTGGCTCGGTCCGTGACTACCGGAAACACCTCGCTAGCGCCGGCTACAAAATCGTGTTCGTTAGTGCAACTTTGCCCGAACTCGGAGCGCCGAGGGCTTGAAAAAGTTCAGGATGGGGTCTTCCGCCAACTCCATAGTCTTCATCAGCCCCAGCCTCAAGAACGGGTGGAGACATAAGTCTTCCAAGTGTGCCTGAGAAGCCACCACTGAAGCAGCTCGCTGGCGAGCGCTTGTTCTGTGCGGAGCACCAGACGCTTGAACTGGAACTCGTGTTCCGCGCGCGGCGGGCCCCCGGTCGTGAATTGAGGTTGCAACTTCAGAAAGGCTTCTGCAAGGCCCGTCAACATCAGCGCCCGGTCCGCATAAGAACGGCTCAGCCGCGCGTCTGGCTCAACCCGAAGGAGGTAACGCATGTCAATCAGTAGCGGCAACGGACGGGACGACCCCGAGCGCAAGAAACGAATCGAGGAGCTGGAGCGCAAGGCCGCCGAGCTAACCGGCGGCGAGGTGGCTGGCTGGAAGTCTCCCGATCTATAGCCTGAGCTGGAGGAAGAGTTCTTGCAGAACATTGTCGCCTATGAAAGCGCTCCGTGGACGACTCATTACCAGCAACTCCAGGAAGCAGGCGTCGAGTTGCCGGATCCGGAGACACTGGATGATGAGAAGCTGACAGCGAAGCTCTGGGAAGTGATCGAAGCGCTCGCGCGTATGCGAGTGTTCTTGCAGAGCACCAACCATCTGAGCGACCGCGAGCTGTATACGTTGTTGTGGAGCGACGTGCTGCTTGAGGAGGTCAAAGCGATGGTGTTTGACGAGTACTCGGCGTGGCACATTGACCTGATCGGGAGCGGCAGCGACGAAGACATTCATCTCTGGATGAAGCACTACGCGGACGAGGAAACGCGCAGGCAGTGGATGAAGGACTGGCCGGATTACGATTTGCCCAAGCACGAAGACCCGCCTTACGATCGGGATCGTCATTTGCCGGGGGCGGGGGATTGAGCAAAGCGCGAGGCTCGCAGAGGACCGAGCGGAGCTTAGTTCAGAGTACAAGCTTTAGCTTGCCGTCGTTCTGGTAAGCAAGCTAAAGCTTGTACTCTGAACCGGACCACCATGCCCTACGATCTCTTCATCTCTTACTCGCGACGCGACAACGACCAAATACGCATCAACCAGTTTGTCGAGCGCATCGGCCGCGACTTCGAGTCGATTGTCAGCCGTCCGCTTCGTCCGTTCTTCGACCTCACCGAGATTCAAGGCATGGACGACTGGCGTCACCGCATCCTGCAAGGGCTGCGCGAGTCGCGTCTGTTGCTCGCCTTTGTCTCGCCTCACTACCTCCAGAGCGAGTATTGCGAATGGGAGTTTAATGAGTAGGTCAAGAACGAAGTCGCCCGGGCTCTAGTTGGCGAGGGCGTAGCGCCCATCTATTTCGTTGAAGTGCCCGGCTGGCAAGACAAAGACTTCGACCAGCGTTCGGCCGAATGGATTGCGGAGTTGCGCCGCCGCCAGCACTTCGATCTGCGCTCGTGGTTTCACGAAGGCGAGCAGGCGCTTCGCGAGCCAGAAGTCCAGGCGAGCATAGAGAAGCTCAGTCAGCGGATTGCGGAGCGCATCCAGCGCGGAGAACGGGCCGAGCAGAGCCTGGGCAATATCGACGCGCACAACGCGCACTTCGTCGGACGCACCACGGAACTCCGCCGCTTGCAGGAAACCGTCGCGTTGAAAAAGATCGGCGTGCTCACCGCGGTGCATGGAGTTGGAGGCATGGGCAAAACCGCGCTCGCTATCGAGTACGCCCACGCATTCGCCCACGACTACGGCGGCGGGCGCTGGCAGGTCCGCTGCGAAGGCCGCGAAGACCTCGTCGCCGCCCTCACAACGCTCGCGCCTGCGCTTGGCATCGAGTTTACAGACACCGAGAAAATAGACTCCGACCTCCAGTGGGAGCGAATCCTGGCAGAGTTGCGCCGCCTGGCCGACTCCCGCGAGCCGCACCGCTGCCTGCTCATTCTGGACAACGTCGATCGGCCTGCGCTGCTCGAACCGGCGCAGACTCAGCGCCTGCCCGCCGCTGACTGGCTTCACGTCATCGCCACCACGCGGCTGGGAGAAAACGAGCTCTTTGGCCGGCACCAAGACCGCGCATTCGTGGCCGTAGACGAAATGCCGGAGCCGGATGCGCTCGATCTGATCGAGAGCTACCAGCCGGGCGGAAGGTTTTCGAGCGTCGCCGAACGCGAAGCTGCTCAAGAAATCGTGAAGCTGCTGGGCTGCTTCACGCTTGCGGTCGAGACTGCCGCGGTGTTTCTCGGCCAGTTTGCGGGCGATGTTACATGCGGCGACTTTCTTGAACGGCTGAAGCAAGAAGGACTGGAAGGACTCGATAGCGCCGCCTCCGAGACCAGTGAAGGCGTGCGGCATGGAGAGAAGCGCCTCACCGCTACTCTTCAGCCGACGTTGGAGCGGCTGAGTGAACCCGAGACGTTGGCGCTGAGCTACGCCGCGCTGCTCCCAGCCGATCAGATCTCGTTGCCGTGGATTCGGGCGCTGGTGGCGGAGCAGTTTCCGGAACTCGGCCAGGACGCGGAACCGGGCCATCCCGACCCTTGGCGAAATGTCGAGCGTCGGCTCTTCAGCCTGCGCCTGTGGCGCGCAACGGGCGTTACTAATGGCGATAGCCAACCGCTGGTCGCGCGTATGCACCGCTTGCTTCAAGAGCTGATACGAAACGCTGCCGGCGAACACGCGGGGACGCTTGAGGCCGCGCTCCTCGCGCATGTCAAGTCGCGGGCTGACTTCCTGTGGGAAGCGTGGGTGCAACATGAACACCGCTGGGAGTTGAGGCCGCTCGCAGCGTGTGCCTGGAAATGGATGGAACGTGGCAGCCACGATGGAACGTACCTCGCGAATGAGGCATATGGGGCGCTCCATCACCTCGGCAACTTCGCGGAGGCGGAAGCATTGATTCGGCGAGCCCTGACGATTGACGAACAGCGCTTGGGCACGGACCACTTCAACGTCGCCGTCCGCCTCAACAACCTGGCGCAGTTGCTCCACGCCACGAACCGGCTTGCAGAGGCCGAGCCATTGATGCAACACGCGCTGGAGATTGTGGAGAACACCCTTGGGCCCCAACATCCGCACGTTGCCTCGGCGGTCAACAACCTGGCGCAGTTGCTCAAGGACGCGAACCGGCTGGCGGAGGCGGAGCCGCTGATGCGGCGGGCGCTTGAGATTGACGAGCAGAGCTTCGGCCCTGACCATCCCAACGTCGCTAGAGACCTCAACAACCTGGCGGGGTTGCTGAAGGCAACGAACCGGCCTTTGGAGGCCGAGCCGCTGATGCGCCGGGCCCTCGCTATTGACGAGCAGACCTTCGGCCCTGAGCATCCAGATGTCGCCAGAGATCTCAATAACTTAGGGCAGTTGCTCCAAGACACGAACCGGCTTGAGGAGGCGGAGCCGATGATGCGGCGCGCTGTTGAGATCTCCAAGGCGAGCGTTGGGGCGGATCACCCGAACGTGGCCACAGCCATTAGCAACCTAGCGCGGCTGCTGTACGCCACGAACCGGCTGGCGGAGGCGGAGCCGTTAATGCGGCGGGCGCTGGAGATTGACGAGCAGAGCTTCGGCCCTGACCATCCCAACATCGCCATCAGACTCAATAACCTAGCCGCGTTGCTTCAGGACACGAACCAGCTTCAGGAAGCCGAGCCCCGAATGCGTCGTGCGCTGGCGATTGACGAGCAGAGCTTCGGGCCTGACCATCCTGAAGTTGCTATAGACCTCAACACCCTTGCTTCGTTGCTCCAAGCCACGAACCGGCTCGGGGAGGCTGAGCTGCTGATGCGCCGCCACTTAGAAATATTCCTGCAGTTCACTGTCGCCACTGGCCACCACCATCCTCACGTGCAGGCCGCCGTCGGGAACTACGTTGCGCTGCTTGAGCAGATGGGCTACAACGAAGCGCAGGTCAAAGCTGAACTCTATAAAGTGAGCAGTCCGTTCGGGATTCGGCTCGGTTCGGACATATAGCAACCCGTCGCGCAGTGCTGTTGATGAAGTGCTTGCAGCCAGAAACTTCTCAAGCTATTCTTCACGGCATGAGCACTGGCGAGCTTATCAAGCAAGTCAAGGCACTGCCGCCTCGTGAGCGGCGGAATTTCCTAAGCGCGGTCCTCGCACTCGAGGAAGATCAGTCGGCGCGTCTTGCAACCAAGCGGGTAAAATGGCCGGACGTGGAAGCGCGAGCCAAGCGCATCTTTGGTAACCGGATCCTGCCGAACCTTGTTCTGCTGCAGCGTGATGAAGAGGCGTTCTGAGGCGGATGACCCACTTACAGCAAATCAAACTCGAGCGGCTCCTCAAGGACATTCAGGATGGACTCGACAGTGGAGAGTCTGCTCCCCTCGACATGGAAGCAATCAAAGCTGATGGCCGAAAGCGACGGCGGCTCGCACAAAGCAAGCGGAGTAAGCGACGTTAAATGCCCCGAGTTCTCAGGAAGCCGCTCGCGCGGGCTGATTCTCGATATATGGAATTACGTTGCAGGTGACAGTCTCGCCAAAAGCAGACCGCCTCCTCGATACGATCCACTAGCACTGTCAACCCTCGCATTGCCCCAAGCGCCGCACCGAAGATAGAATGGCACTGAACCCAATCCTATCTCGCGAGGACTTAAGCAATGGCAGGCTGGCAAAGCAATATTGTGATGGAAGAAGTGACCGATCCCCAAGAGCTGGCGAAAGCGCGCGCGCTGGACGAACGCTTTGACCGCAACTCCGCGTGGTTGCAAGCTCACATCCCAGAAGTTTATTCGCGCTATCGCGGCAAGTGCATCTGTGTTGCGGGTGAAGAGTTGTTTATTGCGGACACCCCTGAAGAGGTCCTTGCTCAGGCGAGAGCGGCACATCCGGAAGACAATGGTAGTACCCTCCTTCGCTACATACCTCTAGAGAGAATGGCCCGTATCTATGCGGATAAATGGCAAGTGGCTAATGTGTGATGACGGCGTCGTGAGACCCATGGTTCGTGGCGAGGTCTTGGCTGGCGATGATTCGTGGGAGTGGGTCGAGTTTCTGGTTGACACCGGGGCCGATCGAACCGTGTTCAGCGCGGCAACACTTGCAAAGCTGAGTCTCCAACCCGTAACAGCACACGAAGGCATCAGCGGTCTGGGCGGCGGCGCCGATTCCGTCATCGTTGAAACTCAGATTCGGTTGACACGCGAGAATTCCGGCAAGGTGGTATTCCGCGGTCACTACGCCGCGGTAACGGAGTTGGGATCGCTGGACATCGACGTATTGGGCCGTGACATCACTGGCTTCTTCACCGTCATTGTTGACCAGCCAGGTGACGTTATCTGTCTGTTGGGCCAACGCCACCACTACACGATTCAACACGATTGAGGAATCGGCACTCAGCAAACGACTCGAACGAATGAGCACTCGAGAGACCGCGCTTCAACGCTAGCCATGCGCGTATCACGTTCTTGAGTCTTCGCTGTGTGAAGGTGAACCTCTGAGAGGCCTCCGCAGCGTTGTACGAATCAAGGTTCCGCGATGGACACAAACCTGAAGGTATTGTTTGTCTGCGAGGCCAACCGATTGCGCAGCCCAACTGCTGAAGCGATCTTCACCGGCCGTCCTTATCTCGACGTGAAATCCGCAGGCCTTGCCAAGCAAGCTACCGTGCCGCTCACAATCGAGTTGCTTGAATGGGGAGATCTGATCTTCGTGATGGAGAAACGGCAGCGCAACATCATCCAATCCAGATTCAAAGAAATCTATCAGCGCAAGCGGATCATCTGCTTGTATATTCCCGACGACTTCGAGTTCATGGACCCTGAACTGATTCAACTGCTGGAAGAACGAGTCACGCCTTACCTGGAGAGAAATCCAACCCCAAAAAGTGATGAATAGCAGCGATGATGCTGCTAGAATGCGCAAATCCATTCACCGGAGGAAAAGCATGACCGCTGAGGGTCACACACTCTATAAGCCGGACTTCGTCGAACTCGAAGAAGATGTCTCTGACAGCCCGCTGTGGAACGAGGACCTCGCGCCTGTTCCCATCCTCAAGCGCAACTGGACCACCTATAACTACGCAGCGTTGTGGATCAGCATGGCTCACTGCATCCCGACTTATATGCTCGCCTCGAGCTTGATAGACCTGGGCATGAATTGGTGGCAGTCGCTTATGACGATCTTGTTGGGAAACCTAATCGTACTCGCGCCAATATTGTTGAACTCGCATCCCGGCGCGAAGTACGGCATCCCGTTTCCCGTGTTCGCCCGCGCAAGCTACGGGACGACAGGTTCGAACTTGCCCGCCATCATGCGCGCGTTAGTCGCGTGCGGCTGGTTCGGCATCCAGTCGTGGATCGGAGGCGAGGCCATTCACACTTTGATTCGCGTCGCGTGGCCCGGATGGCAGACGCTGCTCGGCGACAAGATTCAAGGTCCTGCATTCGTGGCGGGGCACACGCCGACCGAGTACGTTTCGTTTCTGCTCTTCTGGCTGCTGAACATCTACATCATCTATCGCGGCATGGATTTGCTTCGCAAAGTCGAGAACTGGGCCGCGCCGTTCGTGCTGGTCATGGCCGCCGTGCTGATGGTCTGGGTGGTATGGAAAGCCAAGGGCCTCGGCGCAATCATGCACGGCGAAGACAAGTTCGGCAGCTTCGGAGCTTTCTGGAAAGTGTTCATCCCGTCGCTTACCGGCATGATCGGTTATTGGTCCACGCTCTCGCTGAACATGCCTGACTTCACCCGCTTCAGCCGGAGCCAGCGCGATCAGACGATAGGGCAAACCGTGGCGCTGCCGGCTACGATGGTAGTGTTTGCGGCGATGGGCGTCATTATTACTTCCGCTTCGGCTATCATCTTCGGCAGGGCGATCTGGGACCCGGTGCAGTTAGTCGGTCAATTCACTCAGCCGGTAGTTGTGGCAATCTCGATGTTCACGGTGGTGGTTGCGACGTTGTCGGTAAACATAGCCGCGAACGTCGTTTCTCCGGCGAACGATTTCGCGAACGCGTTTCCGCGCTTGATCACGTTTCGAGTTGGGGGACTAATCACGGGGATTCTGGGAATCGTCATGCAACCCTGGAGATTGCTCGCCGATCCATCGGGCTATGTGTTTAAGTGGCTCGGCGGGTACTCGGGCGGCCTGGGTTCGATAGCCGGAGTGCTGATCGCGGATTACTGGCTGATAAGGCGCCAAGATCTCAAGCTCGGCGATTTGTACAAGA
>JBGQGO010000037.1:0-17891 GCA_041497455.1 Blastocatellia bacterium
AATTCCGAACAAAGTCCCAATTCGAACCACACCCTCACCGCGAGCGCCAGGCTGCTCGCTTTGACAGAGCCAAATCGCGACCGTTAGAATTCAACCCGCACTTTTAGTGGAAGCAAATTTCCAGGAGGCTTAGATGGCAGAGACCGAAACAATGTTTCACGCAGTCGAGAAGGACGGCGTGGTTACCGCGATTTGGGAGATGCACGGAAGAAAACACCTGCGCACGATCGATCCGCGCAGCGAAGAAGGACGACGCATTCTCGGCTCGCACACCGTAGATGAAGCGACCGAGCACCCTCAGGCTGAGCCCGCAGTTCAAACTGGCACCGCAAGCTGAGTCTCAGCAGTAACCAGTGATCCAGCCGCCGGTCGCTCGCAGGTGATTATCTTCTCTGGCAAGTCGCCGGCGGTTGATTGCTCCCAGTCAATCCAGGAACACTATGTCCCGCGCTTCCGGGATCAGTCCACACTCACTCGCGAGCTCATAGTAGAGCCGCAGGCCTCGCAGGCTCTCTTCATCAAGATCGTAGCTGATGGCTTCGGTCAAGTAGCTGAACAAGTCGTCGCTAGGCAATCCGAGACGCTCACTGTAGAGATCCGCCAGTTCATCCGCGTGCGCCACCCCTTCGAGCTTAGCCGCCAGGAAGTCGATCGCTCTGTCGTCCTCCGAATCCCGCTTGAACCACGCGGTTGAATCGGCACGAATCGCCCAGAACGCGAACACGAAAGGAAGCCCTGTGTGCTTGCGCCACTCTTCGGCCAGGTCGTAGACGTGAAGCGCCGACCGATCAATCAGCATCGCCGGGTCGCCGATGATGAGCGCGGCGTCATTTGACTCGAGCATGTCCTCGAGCTTCGGAGGCGATGGCTGATAGGAAACGCTAAGGCTATAGAAGCGTCCGAGAATAATTTGAATCAGCGCAGCCGAAGTTCGCGATGAAGTGTCGAGCGCGACAGAACGTACTTGGGTGATTGGTACTCGCGACGCCAGCAGCACGCTTCTTACGCTTCTCTTCGAGGCTACGCAAGCTCCGGGAGCGATCTTGAGTCCGGGAATGCGTTGATACTCGATGACTGGGATCAAGGCTGCGTCCGCGCGGCCTTCCGCAAGCAACTCCGCGCAACGAGCGGGCGCTTCGTCCGAGAGAAACGTGCAGCGGTCCTTCTGTGCTCCATAGACGAAGCTATAACAGAGCGGCGCAGCGTTAAGGTAACTCGATGCTGCAATGGAAGGCGGGTTATTTGTCATTTGTTTGGAGTTTGGTATAGGACCTATAGGACCTATACCAATTAGCTATCTGAGTGGCATCTTCACGCCGCAATCGGGACAGAATTTCGGCGTTCCTTCGGGTTGAAATCCGCATCCCGGACAAGTGAGCTTGATTTGCAGTGGGCCGCCGCACTCCGGGCAGAACTTGCTGCCGGTGGTCTTGGCTCCGCAGGCGGGGCACGCGAGAGTCGCCGTCGGAGCGCTCGCTCCCGCGCTCATATCCGTCGCGGATGCGTAGTCGGTCTGGCGCGCCTTGTCATAGAGTTGCTCCTGCGCTGCCTGATTCATGGCCTGAGCTTTGTGCGCTGCGAAGTCCTCCTCGAAGTCGGGAGCGCACGCCTCGCACAGACCGGCCTTCGCGTTCCAGCACACATCCGGGCAGATCCATTTCCCGCAGCGAGTGCATTGCTTGAAGTAGACCTTGGCTTCCTCGACAGCTTTCTCGAAGGCGCTGTCATGCGCCTTGCCCCCAACGGCCCGTTGGACCTCGTAAGCGCTGTTTCCAGCGCTCGACAGGATACCGCCGAAGATGCCGCCCGCAGCGCGCAAGAGTCCGCCGGCGGTGCCGGTCAGCGAAGGTTGAAAGCGCGACATATACCCGTTGCCGCACTTGTCGCAAAGGAACTTGAACTGATACCCACGATCGGTCGAGAGGTCTTCGTGGTTGGCGGTGAATCTTATCAATGCCATACTGCTCTCCTGAGAAGTGTCCGACAAACGTCAGTTTGTCGCGAACGTTCGAACGCGCGTCGATAGGAGCGGCCAAGGCCAGGAACTAGCGTTCAAAGGTTTTCAACACAATCTGTGGAACACTCTGAGGTAAAGCATTTCTTTTCCTCATAGTTTTCTGTGGTTGGTTTTCCACATAGTTTTCTGAGGGGCGCTCGGGGGTGAGCGGCTCGCTGTGGCGGAGGCGTCGGCGGACTTCGGTTAGGGCGGCGTTCATCGTGAGCCTCGTTTGGCGCGCTCGTTGTAGAGACGCAGGGCTGTGTCTTCGTCGTCCTGGTTGCGGTTGGCAGTCGAGCGGAAGGGGATCAGGAAGGGTAGATCAGCAAGCCAGCGGGCGAGAGCGCGGAGCAGGTTGAACACGTTCGGTCTCCTCGTTGCTGGAGTCCGTTGATTGTGTAATGCACGGGGCCTGGGTGGTCAACGTTCCACCGTGCGTCAACGTGTCGAGTGATCGCTCTTCACATTGCTAGGTCCCCGTCTACCGTCACTCAGGACGCCCACCCTCGCAAGTCACGGTTGCCTGAGCTCGCGGTGTGGGCAACGGGCTTGGTGAGCCTACTCCCGCGGCGGTTGTGGTGTCAAGTGTTTTCTTTGGCCAGCGGTGGTAGGGCTGCTGTGGGGACCGTTGGTGGCGGTGATGCCGCTGGTTGCGATCGCAGCGAGTAGGGCTTGGCGTTTGATTGGGGTCATCTTGGCGAGGCGTGCGGTCCAGCGCTCGCGCATGCGCCGGAAGTCGGTTCGCTCGCGGTGGTTGCTCCCGACGTACCGGTAGTCGTGGAGCTCGGCTGGTGGATCGTAGTTGAGCCATAGTTGTTCCAGGGCTAGATCAGGGCCTCTTGTAGTCGAGGTGAATTGGATGACGCGCCAGCCTTTGAGCCTACTGGCGTAGAGAGTCGAGGGGTAGCCGCTAAGGATGATCGGGGAGGCGATAGCGAGAAGGACCTCTAACAGGTACTCGTGAAATCCGGTGTCGTCGGTTACCGGGCGGCCGGGCTCGCTCGCGGTTGATATCTCGTGACGGTAGATTCGCCGCGTGCGGACGCTTCTGGTTGCCATCAGGTATGGTGGATCGCAGTAGACAACCTCGTTGCCGGTGAACGGGTAGGCAGCGAGCCACGTGATCGCGTCGGCGTTGATGATGTGGCAGCCGGGGGAAGTGTCGGCGTCGCTCGAGTGACTGCGGGTCTGCCGTTGTGATATCCCGGTGGTGTTGCTGCCGTTGTCAGCTCTCAGCGTGGCGCGATCGCTTAGCGGTTGAAGCGCCGCCGCTGCAGCCGGGTCGCTCTCGATGAGGTAGGTCGCTCGCGCTGGGAGCTTCATTCGGTAGATCGGGGCGCTGCCAGCAAACGCCTCAATGAAGATGTCGTGGGGCGGAATCTGGTTGATGATTCTCTGCGCGACGCCGGGTCCGTTCTTTCCGCCTGGGTACTGCACGCCGGCGAGTGTAGTCATTTCTGCCGTTGACGTCAAGTCGCGCGGCGAGGGAAAAAGGCGCGTGCTAGGAGCGGACCGGTCACCCGGCGCCCAAGGCAGGGAGGTGGCAGGCAATGCTTGTGATTGGTAGCCTCACGCAGCAGTAGCGCCGGGGCGGGGGAGTAGCCGCGAGGGGATAGCCGCAGGGAGCGTACTCGCGACCGGAGGCGGCCCGAGCGGACGGCGGGTGGGTGGCCAGGTCAAATAGAAGGCGGCGGTACTCCGCCATCAAGAGTAGTTGCGTCGTGGGCCGCGCTCACTTGAATTGATCCGGTGTCAGGCGGGCGAGGATGATCAGCTGCTCGTAGCGGGCCGTCGTGTCGATGCAGGCGTGTCCGGCTACGGCTTGCGCGCTTCGTAGATCGCAGCCAGCGGTTAGGAGGGCTGTGAGTGTCGAGGCTCGGACGCGACGGGGCGTGCACGGGAGAGCTCGCCTTATAGATCGCTCGGTAATCCGGTGTAGATCGTAGGTGAGCCAGAGGGGGCCGGAGTGCGGTTGGGCGATGAGGTAGTCTCGGATCGCGGCGCCGGCGTGCTGGGTCAGGGGTAGCGTGCGCTGGCGGGGGTTCCCGCGTGACAGTGTGATTCCGCCGTGGGCCGCGTCAACATCCGTGGTGTCAAGCTGGCAGAGCTCGCCGGTCTGGCACGCGGTGGAGTAGAGGACTTCGAGCATTGCTCGGTTGCGGAGATCGAGCGGGGTGCGGTGGGGCATCGCGTCGAGGACGGCGGTTACCTCGTGTTGGTGCGTCCATTGCGGGAGTGCTGTTCGTCTTCGCTTCACGGTCCCCTCCGTCGAGAGTTTTTTTCCGGCGCGCGCTTTTGTTCTGATGGCCGAAACCGAGTCAACCGTACTGCGGCACGTCCACCAGTTGCAATTCAAACAACCATCCACGCTTCCGCCGCGCGCTGGTGGTTTGCGAATTGTAGCCTTGTTGCGCGGCGGCAGTGGATGGTTGTTTGAATTGCGATCTGTTGTCGGTGGCGCAGCTTGGGTTTACGCGGTTTCGGGAATCAGTCACAATTGAGCGCCGGAAAAAAACGCGGGGGTGTGATTTGCGATGCACGAGGGTTGGCCGTGGACCCGGTATGGAGCGGGGGTCGAACCGGCGTGAATCATTCCGGTAGTAAGGGGATGGAGGGAAGCGATGGCAACGGTTGAGGGGTCGCCGTACGGGCCGGGTGAGCATCCGGTTCTAGGTGGAGCAATTCAGTTTCACGATACGGGCGTGGTGATGGAGGTGTCTTCGCCTCGGAATCCAAGGACGCCCGCGCAGCAGAATCACAGGCAGCGTTTGTTGACGGTGGATGATTTCATCAAGCGTGCGGGAACGCTGCCAATTGACATCATCCAGAATATCGCGCCTGTTACCGCGCGCTGGCATCAGTGGTTTGTTCGGAAGGTGCTGTCGCATCACGATGTCTTGTATCTCGAAGCGCAGGGGTTGTTTGAAGCGTTCTCTGGTAGTGCGCGGGCGGCGTGGCAGGTGGAGGGCGAGCTTAGCGGGTTGGGGTCCGTGCGAGTAAGGAAGGCGACGGACGCGCAGCCGAGCGCGGGCTTGTCGATGTTTGTTTTCGCTTGGAGTTGTTATCACGGTCCTGATGACTTCGGAACGTCGAATGGAGAACCGGGTACGGGGAACGCGGGTGCGTGGGGTACGTTTCATCGAAGCGACATCTAGCGGTTCTGTAATCACTAAAACAGTTTGTTTTAAACGCGCGCGGAATTCTTTCCTGGAAGAATCCGCTACGGTTGTGGTTTGTTTGTTTGTTTGTTTTGTTTTGTTTGTTTGTTTGTTTTCTTTTTGTTTTAAGTTTGTGAAAGTTTTTTTCGGGAAGAGTTTTGCGCAGGAGTTCTGACCTAAATCGCACTTTTTCGGGTCATCTGGTGGAGCGATTCGACTTGTGGGCGTAATGTGCATCCTGCACCGTTCGCGGTCCGTGGCCGGGGGTCCGCGACACATAAAAAAGGGCTGTGGATCGGGTTTGAGACGCGGGCGGAACACGAGTTTGTTTGGGGCGCGATTCGGTTTGCGGTCCTGATCTGGGGTTGCGGGGTGGGTGTGGATCGGGCGTGAGACGTGTGTGGAACGCGGTTGTGGTGGGTGGCTGGCAATGCGGGCGGGTGGAAGTGGGCTTGGGGGTGCTTTTGTTTTAGTGTGGGCTGTGCTATAGAGGAATGGACGTGCCGGCCCGGTCACCAGGAGTTGACCGGGCCGGTTTACTTTTTGGTGATCAGCCGGGTTCAGATGACAGTGGGGCTTTGGAGTTGGGCCGGTGCGTCGTTTGAGGTCTTATGTTCGAGTACACAGCGATACTGCGGCGGGTGGTTGATGGCGACACCCTGGAGCTCGACATCGATGTCGGGTTCAGGATGCATTACTTTTGCAAGTGCCGTCTCGCTCGTGTGAATGCGCCGGAGATGTTGGAGTTTGGGGGTGTGCAGGCGCGGCTGTTTGTCGAGGCGGAACTGGCGAAGGCGACGGGGATTGTCGTCACGTCTAAGCGGCTGGACAAGTACGGGCGTGTACTCGGAGAGGTCCGGTTCACTCGCGGAATAGAGCCCGATGAGTGGATCAACCTTTCGGATTTGCTTCTTTCGACGGGGCACGGGCTCCCGTATCGTTGGTGAAATTAACCGCTAGCGCTCGGGTGTGCCCGGCGTGGGCTTCGAGGTGGGGTTATGGCTAAAGTAACAGGCCCTTTGATGTCAATGTCGGCGTCGGGCACGATTGGTGGAACGATTACGTTCGATAAGCGGGGGTTCGTGCGCGAGCGCGTGATCCCTGCGAATCCTCAAACGGCGCCGCAAGGCAATGTGCGTCAGATGCTGCTTGCGGTTCAGAAGTGCCTCAAGGTGTTGCATCTGACGGCGATTAGCGCAGTGTCGGCGCTGGCACCGACGAGCTACCGGTGGAATTCGTTCTTGCTGGCCGCAACAATCGGGCCATCAAGCGCCGACTTTGAGGCGTCGATTACCGCCTTCAATGCTCTGACGGGCGGGCAGAAAACATCGTGGGATGATCGAGCCATCACGGGCGGGTTAACGACGCGGGAGATCGCTTATGCGGATGATCCTGCGATCACGGCTGGTGGGGCGCTGTTCGCTGTTTCGCGGGCGTTGTTTGGGCTGGGGATCAACGCCGCGGACCTGACGCCAGGGGCCGCGAATTTCACGGGGTGGGGTGACTACGTGTTTCTTGGCACGTAAAGTGGTTTGGTTGAGGGCCAGCTGGTTGAGACCGGCTGGCCTTCGGTTCTTTTGGGGGTGTGTTGTGAAGAAAGGAAAAGGATTTGCGGTGTCGAGCGAGGCGCTGTCGTTTTTCGAGCAGGCGGCTTTGCAGGCGGTTGTGGTTTTGATTCAGAAGACCGTGAAGAATCCGACCTCGAAGAAGGCGCGGGCGGTTCGAGTCCTGCTGGTTGATTTGGGGACGGTGATCGAGCTTGCGCTGGCAAAGATACCGGGCGATGGTCCGGGGCGCGGGCCGACCGCGTATTCGGAGTAGGGTTCGGGGTTGACTAGGCTCAAGAGGGAGTGGCTCTGGGAGCCGGTTTGAAGGGAGGTGTGTGATGTCAAGGAAGACGTTTGGATCGGTAAGGTCGCGGGGGCCGCTGGTTGCGGATGATTCGCTGATTGTGAAGGGGGTGGCGTTGGATGTTCCGGGGCTGGCGTCTTTGAGCGCGGCACTTGTGTGGGTGGGCGTTGATTTTGTGAATGGTTACTCTGACGAAGGTGCACCCTATGCAGGGTTGGAGTATGCAACGCTTCGTTCGGGTGTCGTGTGGTTGCGTGGGGCGGTAGCTGGGGCGGCGGGGGGTAGCGTGATCTGTACGCTGCCTGTCGGTTTCCGACCGAGTATGAGGAGGGCGTACGTCTGGGCGACTTTGAGCGCCGGGTTGTGTATTGGGGAGGTGCGGGAGGGCGGCGAAGTTTACGCCTTCTGGAGCGGGGGCGCATCGGCGGTTTTCATAGAGGCGATTTATGATGTCTAGGGTGGCGAGGAGAAGTTTTTGGGCACCGTTGTTCGTGCTGGTATGGTGCGCGGGGGCCGGTGCGCAGGCGTATGCGCCGTGGTGCGATCGAGCTTGTGTGGTCTCGGTGGGAGCCTACGCGACTGGAGCGACACTTGATGTCACTAGCAGTGTCGGGTTGCGTGAGCGGAACCCGCTGCTGCGTGGTAGAGAGGGGCGGATTTCGATTCCGCGTGCGCTCGCGCTTAAAGCAAGTGTGGTCGGTCTTACGTTTGCGTTTCAGCGAAAGCACCCGCGCTTGATGTTTTGGATTCGGTGCAGCGCGGGGGCGCTTTACGCCGGTGTAGCGGCGCGGAACTGGCGGGTTGAAGTTGGCCGTTGAGGAGAGTGCTTAGATGGCTAACGTGGGGTGGGTGATTTCAGTTTGTACTTTTATGCTGCTGCATCTTGGCGGTGCAATCTGGTTTTTTTCCGCGCTTAAGACACGGGTGGATGCGCTTGTGAAGGCGTTCGAGCGAATGGAGCGGGTGCTTGAGCAGACGGGCGCGCAGGATTCGCGGATCGCGGTGCTCGATTCGAGGGTGAACGGTTTGGAGCATCGGTTGGAAGAGACACGGATGATGGTCCTTGGGCCTCGGCGTGCTGAGTGATTCGGGTCCTCTGAGTCGCTGAATTCCTTATCTTATTTTTTGTTCGTCGTGTTGGGCCGGCCCGCGCGCCACCGACCGAGCTCGCGAGGGAGGTTGGCGGGGGAAGCGGGGCGGCTGCCATCGGTACTCCGATGGCGTCGCGGTACTCCGCGAGATTCCGCGTGCGTGGTGGGTGGCCAGACCGAACCGCAGCGACGTGACGAGCTTGCGAGGAGCGGAGCAAGGTGAGGTCGGGCCGGGCGCGCGCGGTGTGTGACGGGCCAGTTAAAGTGGGCGGCGGCGTGGTCACGGAAGCGCTTGCGGGGAGCGCGCGAGGTATTCGGGTGGGGGGTGGGCCGATGCGCGCGACCGGCCCGGTACTCCGGTCCGCTGTAAACTCACGCAGGGTCAGCGCAGGCGCAGGCACGTCATCCGCCGCGCGTGCCCCCGCCGACTACCGGGCGTCGGATAACGTCGTATTATGTCGGTCCGGGTATCGGCGACCAACCCCACACACGCACCCGACCGCACGCTTCCCGCCGAGGTTGCACGGGCTGTTTTTCGTGCAACCGTTTCGGCGGGCAGTGCGAGGGTGCGTGTGTGGGGTTGGGTGTCGAGATTCCCAAGCAGGACATAATAGCGCGTTATCGGATGTCCGAATGTGGGGGCGTGCGCGAGTGGATGACGGGGCGCGCCGGGGCAGACGACAGAGCCACTCAATCCCTCGGCATCCTCTTTCGTTCTTTCGTCCTTTTGTCTGTTTGGTGGGGGCGTGTTTCTTGGGCTCGCGCCGATCGGCGGTTATTTGGTTTCATCCTGGTTGCGACGGCGGAAGTGGGACCGCTCGAGTGTCGGGCTCGGGCTTGTGGTCACGGGTGGTGTGACTGGCCGCGGCTCTGCTTTCGTTCTTTCGTCCTTCGATCTTTTGTGATTGGGCTGGCGGTGGGCTGAGGTCGCCGGTCACATTTCGGGTGACGCGGCCGGTGGACGGGTTGGACTCGCGGTCACGGTTGGTTTGTTTAATAAAGTCGGCGGGTACTCAGGCCCCACTAATTGCGGGGCGTGGGTGTGTCGGTCCCGGTCACACGCGATCTCGTGAGGGCGTCCTTCTTTCGTTGGATGCGCTTTCGACAAGCGGCGGTCGCGGTGACGCGACGGCTAGCGACGACGCGGCCACAGTCACAGGCGCAGAGCTTTGGTGACTGAGCTCCGCGTGGGAGTCGCCAGCTGGTCACGATTGCTCGCGCGATGACTCGCGCCATTGGGATCGGCACGCCGTTTCCAACCGCCCTGTACTTGAAGGCGATCGGCCACTCTGGTAAGTCGAAATCGCGTGGCAGTCCTTGGAGCTCGCAAAAGTCCGCGAAGTTGCGGCGGGTGGTTTTAGTTCCTTCGCTCGCAAGGCAGCAGGGTTTGGTTGTGACTGGTCGATCGCTGGGGATCGCAGCGCGGTCACGGTCTGGGATGATCGGGCGGCGGTCCTTTGTGCCGTATTGAAAGTGTCTTAAACGTCGTTGCGTGAGTCCGCATTCGCTGGCGCGGAGGTCAAGGCGCTGGGTGTGGTAACCGGGGATCGTGAGGGTGGGCACGGTTGGAACGTTCTCTAGGAGCCACCAGTCTGGGTTAGCTTCGGTGACCACACGTGCAAACTCGGCGAGCAGCCGGTTACCTTCCGCCTTGTCGCGGGTTCGGTTGGCGAGTGAGAAGTTCTGGCAGGGGCTTCCGGCAATTACACCGACGAAGGCGCGCTGTGGTGCGTGAAAGTCTTCGATGCGCTGGCCGAAGATCAGGTCGGGTCCGCGCACGACGGCGAATCCTTCTGCTTCGAAGCCCCTGCCGAGGAGGTCAATTCCAGGGAAGAGAGATAACACTAGGTGCATTAGGGTTCCTTTGTCGTGTCGAGGGCTTTGAACTGCGCGTGCCATCGCCTGAGCCCGCCTTCATTCGTGAGGAATCGTTCAAGGTGTGGAAGGCTGCGGATTGCGCGTTGCAGTTGGATGCCGCGCTGGCCTGGGAGCGGTTGCACGTCGAATGCCAGGCCGCTTAGGTGTCGCGATAGATGAGTGAGGTCCTGGTCGGTGTAGTCGTTCAGCACTCGGAGCAAGCCGGAGGTTAGGGCTTCCAGATTGAAGGCGCTTGGATGAAGGTCTACCCATCGCTGGCACGCCTCGCTTACTTTGTTTGGTTTGTAGGTTGCTGCAATCCAGTCGACGCGATGGAGCGTGTTGACTGCCATCGCGTGTGCTTGCTGGGCTCGCGTGCGGCGTCCGCTGGTGAAGTTCACGGCGGGGTAGCGCGTGATGAGCTGGTAGGCTGCCGATCGAGCGGGTTCGGCTAGCAGCAAGATTTCGATGTTTCTGTGAATGGTTGGCATTTGTGTTGTCTCCTTTGGTTATGACGGTCTCGAAGTGTCGTGAGTGTTGCCCGAGCAGTTGCAGTTGCCGGGCTGGTCGAGCCGGGTGAGCTCGTGCGGTTGGAGCCAGGCCACTTGATCGCTAAAGCAGATCAGGTATTGAAGCGCCGTCAGATCGGCGCGGCGTTGGCTGTAGAGGACGTGTCCGACGCGGCCCTGCAGTGGCCGGACTTTGCGGCGGCGGGGGTTGGTTACCTGTACGAAAATTGGATGGCACAACTGATCGCGGTCGGGTGTGTTTGCGTTCATTGCAGAGTCTCCTCGGTCACCACGTCTTGCCGATTCCGTCTGACGCGATGCGGTTGGGGTAGGCGCGGCGGGCGTCTACTCGATAGTCGGAGATGACACGGCGCCAGATGTCCGTTGGGATCAAAGCGCGGCGGCGGAAGTTGTGGCTGTTACGTTCGATGTTGTCTAGGATGAGGTCGACGGTGTTATAGCGGTAGGTGAGTCCGGCGCGGAAAAGACCGTCGATGTAGGCGATTGCCTTCTTTTTACTTGTCACGTGTAGCCCTCCTTGCTTTCGGCTTTTCGACTTCGTCGTCGGGCGTCAGACCTGGGATGGTTGGGGGTGGAGTGCCTGGGCGGAGTGTCTCGCTCGGCTCGGCGAATTCAAGCAGCGGGCCTTCGCACTCGATCTCTTCAACATTGGTTCGCACGATGCGCGCGAGCCGGTTTGCTTCTTTGCGGAGGGTCGAGATTTCCTCTTTGTAAGAGGCGGCGGCGTCTTTGGCGGCTCCCTCGGTTTCTGCAATTGCTTCGATGGTGCGAGCAAGCGCCTGGGCTCGCTCAATGAGTGTGTCTTGGTCTAGTGGTGTGTCTCGTTTCATCTGTTGTCTTCCTCCTCTTTTGATAGAAAGTTCACGGTGCCTTGAAGCTCGCGCAGGATTCGGAATGCTTCAATCTCCCGTTGACGGAAGTCACTCTTGATGGCTTGGTAAACCTCGCGGGCTAGGATGTGCCGGGGTTTGTTGGGCTCCTCAGCGCATGCGCGTTGCCATGCGTTGGTGACGGCGCGCCGGAAGAGGAGTCGGCTGTGTATCTCGTGTTGGTCTGGGGTGTCTCGCGTCATTTTGCAGTCTCCGCGTTGCGGGTCGCGCGGGAGTACTCGAGAGCGCGGTCGATTGAGTCAACTGCATTCCAGAGAAGTGATTGCTCCTGTTCGTCTGTGGTCGGGTAGCCGGTTAGGGTTTCGAGGTGGTCGCGCGTTTGGTCAAGCTCATACTCGTGTTGTCTGATCATCGTTGGTCCTCCGTGTGGGGCCGCGCGCGGCCTTGCGTCCGCGCGCGGGCTCTGAGGGTTAATACTTACAGGTCTCTCCGGGGTCGCAGATGCAGCCCGGATCGTCGCAGGAACAGCGGGCACCTACCGATGTATGTCCGCAGAGTTCCGCCGCGCGGGTGTTCGCCGGGTTAACGGCTGGCAGCGCGAGCAGTGTGAGGATCGCAATTGCTATGAAGAGTCGTTTCACGTGGCGTCTCCTATGTCTGTCTGAGGCGTCTCGGTCCTCGGTGGGTCGGTGCGCTCTGTAAGCTTGAAGAGTTTCAAGAGCGCCGGTTGCTGTGTGAAAGGTTTGATCTGCCGGACCGGGCCGGCGTAACGATGCGTTAGAACTCGTTGGGCGTGTGTGTTCATCTCGTTGGGTGCCTCCATCCGTGGTGTGTGACGCGCTCAATCTCTGCGTTGGGCGCGTTGCTATCGAGGGGCATCAATCGTCTGACTTGGTTGAAGTAGTAGACCGTCATTTCAATTGAGCTGTGGCCTGCGCGGGTCATCACCTCGATTGCGGAGTCTCCCGCGCAGATTCGTTTCAGAATCCAGCGATGGCGCAGCACGTGGGGCGTGACGGGCGCCAGGATGCCGAGGGTTTCACAGTAGGCGTGCAGCCACTTGCAAAAGGTCTGGGTGCTGATGTGTTGGTCGCGCCGTGAGCGGAAGAGGTCGCGCGCTGGCGGCGGCCATCGGCGCTCGTACTGGTGGAGTAGGCCGCTTAGTTCGGGTGTGATGGTTATCGCGCGCTCGGCTGCTGGGGATTTGCTGCCGAGGATCACGATTCGTGCTCCCTGTTCGTCGCGCAGGATTGACGACGGTTCGAGCGCCAGAGTCTCGCTGATGCGTGCGCCGGTTTCGATCAAGAGGCGGGTGACGCACTCGTCTTGCAAGCGGGTGCGTGCTCTTCCTGTGGGCGCGTGGTGTGAGCGGTCCGCGAGGTCGGCGAGCAGGTGTCCGATTTCTTCATCGGTGGGGAGCTCGCGTAGCTTCGGGCGCTTGCTCGCGCTGGGTGCCTTGTGTGCGTGTTCAATGAAACCCTGGTGGCGCAGCCAGTGGGCGAACGTCGTGCAGCGGGTCAGGTAGGTTGTGAGCGTGGCGCGTGACCACGTGCGCGGGGCGGTGGTCTTTATGCGTGTGATGAGGTCGGCGCGCCGGAAGTCGTCAAGGTCGAAGCTGAGCGCGTGGAGGCGGGTGAAGGTTCGTTGCCAGAGGTCCAGCGTGCCTTCGGCGGTTCCGTCGATGACTTTCTCTAGTGTGAATTGGTCCGTGAGGCTGCGGAGAGTTGGGGCGTTCGGTGTTTCGTTCATCGTGTCCTCCTGTGCTAGTGAAGTTGAGTAGCATAGAGAGGACGGGCGGGCGGAACGGTTTACCTCATAATATTCGGTTGTGTCGCAAAATATTTCCTCACTTAAATCGTGGCGGGGGGTGGGTTTTACCTCATTATTGTCGGCGGGGGTGTGAAAGTTTTCCTCACAGTCTTCCGATTTCCTCACAATCTGTGGAAAACCCTGTGGAAAACCGCCCTGTTGGGAGCGCAAACTTCTGAGATTCGCGGACTTTTAGCGCTTTGCACACATTTTGTTCAAACTTGTTAAGTGCTGTGAAGTCCAATTATTTATACAATTGCCGTGAGAGCCCCTCAATTCCTTGGGATTTCTTAATGTGTTTTCAATCTGCACGGGGGAATTGCTGAAAAGCTGTGCAAAACTCAGCGGGATTTCACCGGTAAAACCGGGGTGGCGGCCTAACGAACCCGGCTTCAATCAAAGTCTTCTTCCAGCCTTTGCGCGAGTCGCTCGCGAAACTCGTGCGCCGCCTGCAAGACTTTTCTGGGCTTTGAACCCTCCGCTGGCCCGATAAATCGCTGCCGCTCCATCGAGTCGAGAATCTTCGCCGCGCGCCCGTATCCTATCGACAGCCTGCGTTGCAAGACCGACGTGGAGGCGCGGCCCATGTCGGTGACAATGGCGAGCGCTTCATCAAACAGCTCGTCCTGCTCACCCTCGAATCCATCGGCCTCCAGGGTCTCCTGTTCGCTCAGCGTCACTTCCTCGTCGTAGTCGGGTTCGGCTTGCTTGCGGATGAAGTCGGTGATGCGCTTGATCTCGGCTTCGCTGGCGAATGAGCCGTGCACGCGAATCAGGCGCGACGACGCAGGCGGCAGGAACAACATGTCACCCTGTCCGAGCAGGGCTTCAGCGCCGTTGGAATCGATGATCGTGCGCGAGTCGACTTTTGACGATACCCGGAAAGCCATACGGCAAGGGATGTTCGCCTTGATCACGCCGGTTATGATGTCAACCGAAGGCCGCTGCGTCGCAAGGACCAGGTGGATGCCGACCGCGCGCGCCATCTGCGCAAGCCGCGCGATCGAAGTTTCAACTTCGCTGCGAGCAATCATCATCAGGTCCGCAAGCTCGTCGATCGCGATGACGATGTAGGGAAGCGGCTTCAGCGGCTCGGCCGGATCGTCGAACAGCGTCGGCGAAGTCATCTCGTAGACCTGCCGGTTGTACTGCTCGATGTTGCGCACGCCCAACGCCGCGAGCTTGCGGTAACGCGCTTCCATTTCATTCACCGCCCACTTCAGCGCATTCGCCGCGCGCTTTGGATCGGTGACGATCGGCGTCAGCAGGTGCGGGATGCCTTCGTAGAGTCCAAGCTCGACGCGTTTCGGATCGACCATTATGAACTTCACTTCTTCGGGCGACGCCTTGTAGAGAATCGAGCAGATGATCGCGTTGAGCGTGACGGATTTGCCGGCGCCGGTCGCACCTGCGATCAACAGGTGAGGCATCTTCCCCAGATCGGCGATGTACTCTTCGCCGTTGATCGTCTTGCCCAGCGCAATCGTGAGTTTGGCCGCTGATTGCTGAAACTTCGACGACTCGATCACGTCGCGAAGAAAAATCTTTTCGCGTTGCGCGTTCGGCGCTTCGATGCCGACGGTGGACTTGCCCGCTATTCGATCGATGCGAATCGATTCGGCTTTGAGCGCGAGACAAAGATCATCGGCAAGCCCAACCACGCGGCTATATTTGATGCCGGGATCAGGTTTGAACTCGAACGTGGTGACGACGGGGCCGGGGTTGATGCGGTGAATGTGCCCGGTCACAGCGAACTCTTTGCACTTCTCGGCGAGAATCGTAGCGCGGTCGCGCAACTCCTCTTCGGCCTGCTCGAAGTGCCCGATGGGCGGTTCGATCAAGTCGATGGTTGGGAGCTTGTAAACATAACCCGCCAGCGTTTCGACTGCAATCTTGCGGCGCGTCTGCTTGGCGCTCTTTGCCTCCGTCTCGGCCTTTTCGGTCTCTGGCGTTCGGACGATCGACGCAGTAGAAATCATCTCGGCCACCGTGGGATCCATTGTGATCTCGGCAGCGAGCGGCGAGATCCCAGCCTTTATCTGTTCGACCCTGACCGCGTGCTCCTGCACGAGTTCTCTCATCTGCAGCCGCGTCGGTGGAAGCGCCGGGACGGTTTCGACCGCCTCATTGGAAGCCATCCGGACAGCGGCGCCGCTCGAGATGCCGCTGCCTGCGATGGCTATCTCAGGCCGCGGGGTTGAAGCAGTGATCGTCTCGACGATAGGTCCCGCGGCCGCCGGGGGTTGCTGCTCTTTGAGCCGCCGGGCCTCTTCCATGCGCAGCTTGCGCTCTTCGCGCTCTCGTTCCTGCTCGATTTGCCTTAACCGTTCGCGCTCGGTTCTCTCCTCATCCTTGCGCTTCTGCTCTTCTGCTTTCTCTGCCCGGCGCTGAGTCGCGAGCAACCGGCGCTGCTCGGTGCGCGCCTCCCACCACGCGGTTAAGCGGGTGAATAGCGTGGGCTTTGTTTGGTGAATCTCGGCACGCGATTCTCGAATTGAACGCACCCAACCAGCCAGGCGGGCGAGCGATATCTCCATCGTCAGCATCAGCGTCAACACCGAAGCTGCCGCCAGCACGATGGCCGCGCCCGTGGTGCTCAGCAGACCAGCGAGCTCGGTTTCGATCACATTGCCGATTAAGCCGCCGTTGTGATAGGGCATATCCCAGATCTTGATCGTGGGAAAGAGCGCGAGGAAGCCCGAAAATGCAATCAACAGCAGCGTCGCGCCTATAGCTTTTCGAGTGGGGAAGCCCGGACGTGTCGCGGAGAAGGCTCGCAGCGCGACGATCACTAACAGCGCGGGGATCAAAAAGGAAGCCAGCCCGAACCACTGAAGGAACTCATCGCTAATGAAAGCGCCGACGACACCGATGAGGTTGCCTGGCTCGTGTTTGGGACCGTCCGTGTTGAAGCTCGGGTCTTTAGGGTTGTGGCTGAACAGGCTCAGTACCAGCAGAATGGCTGCGGCAATCAGCACCACAGCCAGAACTTCATTGGCCAGCGTTTTCTTACTTGAAGACTTTGTCCGGGATTTGGTACTCATTCCGGTGCCCGGTAGAACATTACCAGAATTTCTAGAAATCGCCAGCGCAAAGAGACGGATGTTCTAGTTGGAGTAGAGATCGAACTGTGCGTGGTCATTTCACATCGGACGGAGAGACGACAGTGATTCCAGAATAGCTTTCGTAGAGCCTCAAGAGCGAGTTGCCGCTGCGGATCGTTGCGGCGTGCGAGCCGCAGAAAGACATTCGTGTCGAAGAGATAGGCCATCAGTCGTGATCAAAGTAGATGTCCGCGCGCGAATAGTTCCCGGAGTAAGCCGGAAGATCCTCGGTTCCTTCGGCAAATGCCTGCATATCCGCTTCAAACTCTGCGTCGCTGACAGGAGCGGGCGCCGACAAATCATCGACCCCTTGGCTTGCCGAAGCCTTGCCCTGAGCCTTGGCCCTTTGCTCCAAAATGCATCTCACTTCTTCGGAAACGGAAATCCTTAATTCCATTCGCAGGTCTCCTTTTCTCTTGTCGATCCGGGACATCTGCATCTATGAGGAGCGCATTTGCTGCCACGCCACGATCTCCCGAAGGAATCCTTCCGCCGATTCCAATTGCGCCTTATCACGCAAGTCTTCGACATAGCTCATGCTATCTTCGACTCTACTTAGCTTCGTATTACTCGTCAAACCGAGCTGGTGAAAGCGCGCTTTCTGTACTCGGACGGCGAGACATGAAAATATCTTCTGAAGGGGCGCAGAAAGTTGCTTCTGTTGTTGTAGCCTACCTCTGCCATAATCTGCTTGATACTCAGGAAGGTGGTTGCTAAAAGCTGCCCGGCCTTTTCCATTCTGAGTTTTATCAAATATTCCACCGGCGCGAGTCCGGTTTCGGTCTTGAAAAGGTTGGAAAAGTATGAAGGCGAGAGATTGACCACTCCGGCTAACTCTGTCAGCGCAATGCTTCGATGAAGATTAGCATTCATGAAGTCGATCACCGCGCGGACTCTAGCCTTGTGAATCACGTTCTCCGGGACTTCTGATTCAGCTTCGTATTCTTGTTCAATCCGTGGCCGCGAGATCGCGACGGTAGAGCGCCGCTTCCGTTTTGATCTGATCTCTGACCACGTTTCCTGCCACTGACGATAACGGTGAGCAAGAGGCGATGCCACAACCAGTGAAGAAACTCTTTCGGCTTCGTGTGACCGGCCCACTTCTGACAACTCAACCGCATAAGAATTCAAGCAATCGAGGTAGACATTAGGCGGTGTAAACTTGAAGGTGGGTAGTATTTTTTCAAGGTCTGCAATTGCGGATTCGTGGTAACCTTCGTCGGCTTTCAATACTGCGATACCTCTCATTGCCTGTACACCGGACAGACCCAGACCCTCGCTCTTGACGGCTCCTTGATAGAAATAGAATGCAGAATCAAAATCACCTTTGTTGCTCGCTACGGCGCCAAGGGAGAGGATGGCCTTAACTTTGTAGGTATCGGGTGCAGTGTCAACGACAAGTTCAAATAGTTTTTGTGCTTTCTCTTGGTCCCCGTTACCCACGCTGTTTGCTGCTACGGCCAGGAAGTAATAACCAATTGCTTGATAGCGTTTGATTGGAGTGTTGGAAAGGAGCAGTCCGATTTCATTTACCTTATCAAATTGGCGCAATGAATGTGCGCGCTCACCCAGGAGAATAAGACGGTTACAAAACTGCTCGTAGGTACCTGTGTTCCTCAATAACTGTTGATAGAATCCAGCAGCATATCTTGCCAAAGGAGATAA
>JBGQGO010000038.1:0-17888 GCA_041497455.1 Blastocatellia bacterium
CCTCTGTGCGTTGACGCCGCTATTGCTAACGGACTCCTGCTCACCAAAAAGCGGCGTCAACGCACAGAGGGCCGCCGCAGTCCAAATAAGGCCGCCGCAGACCATTGCAACACCGTGCATCGCGTCATTGTGGAAATAATCCCCGAAGATTTGGAACGCAGTCGTTTATTCGTCGGAGTTACGACTGACCTCTTCGGGTACGCTGTTTGTTAGAGTCTCAATCGGACTTATCTTATGATGCAAGCAGCCAGCAGCATGAGCGTCAAGGATGACCGCACCGGCAAGCTACTTCTATCGATGCGCTTCACGGGGCTGGCTGACGCAACCGACTATCTGTCGCTCGCGCAGCTTGTCTGTTCAGCCTGCGGAAAGCAGTTCGGCGGGCGTTCAACGATCACAATGATGAACCGAGGCGAGTCGTGGGAGCTGATGCTGCCGCACCACTGTGAGCCATCACCGCCACCCGCGGAAGAGCCGTCAATCAGACACGAAGCACACCCGTGATTCAAGCGTGACTGACGACTAGTTGGACGGCGGGCTCTTGAATCTCGCGTCCTCGATCGGGACGTTGTGTTTGATCTCAGTCAGTCTGGTTATCACTCGCACTGGTCCTTCGGAGCGCAAGACGAACGGCACTTTGATTCCGTCGATATCCCTATAGTCTTCGTAATAGTGTTGCACTGGCGTCTTGCCGTAGACCATATCCCGGCGCGACAACAGCCCGGTCTCACAGTCGAAGTACAACTTTTCGGGATTCCCGCTTTCCGGTATTGCCTCTATGCTGTAGACCTCGCGGCCGTTGATTCTCTCTTTTCCCGCAACCGTCAGCCGCTGATAGAGCCGGTCCAGTCTGATCTCACGGTAGAAATCAGATTCGCGTTGCATAGTCGCAAGCTCCGCGCCTTCCAGCGGGCGCAAGCCTGTTTCAGTCATGTTCATCGACCAGCCGGCTGCGCCGTCGTAACCCTGTCCGGTGAAGCCGCGGTTTTCAGGAGCGTCCAGCAACTCGACTCGCTTGTTTGGCGCTTTGGAGTAAATCTCGATTGGGAAACGAACGCCCCGGGTGACGTTCTCCCATTCACCTTTTGCCACTCGGGTTGTGAGCTTCTGGTGAGCGGCGCTGCCCCCTGTCGCTTGGACGTATCTTGCTAACACCTGCTCGACCGTCGGCAGAGTCTTTGAAGAATCGGTTGCCTGTAATGAGCCTGGAAGAGTAGAGGGCAAGCTCATCGCAAGCGCCAGGATGATCGTCGTCACGGTAGTAATCCTCAATGACCCGAACTGCGGTGTTAGTGCGGTAGAGGGGGATAAAGTTTCAGGCCTTGGAGGATTAGGCTGAGCACCCGTTTCACGCAAAGCTCCTACGTGCAACAGCGAAATGGCAAGGGCAAGTAACAAACTCTTCTTGAACATTGTTTTGTCTACCTCCCGTTTCTTCGTGTGCTTCCGCGGTTACAAATCAGCGTGCGCCTCCTCTGACCGATTCATCTGAACACTGCCTCGCGGGCTCCGGTGCACGCAGAGTTTGGCTGTTTCTCATCTTTGACTCAATTCAACTTTGGCCGTCTCTGCCTCGAAATAGAAATGGTCTAAAGCGCGACCCCCAGCCGGCGAAGCCCCTGGTGGCGGCTCTGGATAGTGAACAAATCGAAGCGTCCCGGTTACTCGAACATCTCGCCCTTCCATCCTCTCGTACGGCTCGCCCCACGAGAATGACCCTTGTGGCACAAGGTAAATCGGACGGCCTCCGACTTGGATGAATGGTGCAATCTTCCCGAAAAGCGAGAACTGACCGTGCATGGTGACGTTCTCGCCGAGGTGCTGCTGCAACTCACTGTCGGATGCGCTGGTCAAATCGACAGGTGCGCTAGTCAAATCGACACTTGTCGGAGCACGCTGTGCGCATCCCGCTGCAGCGAGAAGTACTGCCAGTAAAATTGAGAGACGATTATTCATACGCTCTAACGCTTGGAATCAGCGGCGGCGAAGCCGTCCGCTGAATTGAAGTCTTGGCATTGCTTCGAAGGTTATTGCGATTGGGCGAGCGTGTACTCGAACTCGTAAAAGTGTTTCCCGTCCACGATGTTGATCGTCATTTTGCCGGCGAGCCCAACGAGCTCACCGGTGCCGGAATCTGGCGCCACAGTGATGCTGAGATGAGGCGTACCGCGCGTCATCGTGCCACTGTGCTGCAGCGCGAAGGTACCCTTGTGACCATGCAGCGTTCCTTTGACCCGCTCCATCGCGACGTATCCGGCCGAGTCTTTGACGTCCGTGCCGGCGGCTAGCATTTGGCCTTTGCTGCCGCCTTCGAGATCGCCGTGGAACTGCTTGTCGAGCGACATCCTGCCCACGGTTGGGTCCCCGACGTTGTCTTCCGGCGCCTGAGGAGTCATCTTCACTTCAAACGTTCCACTTGCGTGCTTCGTCACGGCCTTCTCCTTTTGGTCTGTCTTTATGTAGCTCCGTTGTTCTGCAGCACCTTCGCTGCCGCCTTCGCTTTGTGAAATTTCGTATGATGCAGCGGGGTCTTTCCGTCCTTGTCGTGAGCGTTCACATCCGCGCCATTGTCGATGAGCATTTGAGCAATTGTGGCCTGGTTAGCATGAGCCGCCGCGTGCAGCGGTGTTGTTCCCCAGTGCTCATTGTTGCTATGGATGTTCACATCGGCGCCAGCACTCAAAAGGAAAGCAACAACTGCCTGATGCCCCTTCCACGTGGCGCAGTGTAAGGCGGTTGAACCATCAGTATCGCGAGCGTGAATCACGTTTGGGTTGGCTTCGAGCAGAGCCCGCAACTTCTCTGCATTGCCGGACTTGGCCGCCCTGATGAATTCTCTGTTTGCGTCAGGCATTGCGCTAGTCCTCTCTTCCGCAATCCAACGGCACGTTGCGGAACCATCGATCGGTCGGTGGGCACCCATTTCAATGCAGGCCAAGCAACCGCGCCGCTGCCGGCCATGGTTTCAGTTAGACTGCGTCACCTCAAAGGCATTTACGTGTAGATGTCTCAAAGGCCAGGCGGGATTATACGGCATCGGGAGCGAATTGTAAGTGCGCAGACTTCTGAGGCGGGCTCGAGCCATCTGAACTCGGTCGAGTCGGCAGAGCCCGCCTCTAGAGGGTTCATTCGCACCGCAGCGTCGCTAGCGGATCGACCTTCGTCGCTCGCCGCGCGGGCACGTAGCACGCGAGAAACGCGACTGCGGCGAGGAGAAGTGTGACGCTCGCAAACGTGATCGGGTCGGTCGCGCTCACTCCATAGAGAAGACTCGCGACGAGTTGCGCCAACGCGAGCCCTGCCCCCAGGCCCAGGCTTATGCCAGTGCCTACAGGGATCATCCCTTCTTTGAGCACCAGACGAGTGACATCACCTGGTTGCGCGCCGAGCGCCATGCGAATGCCAATCTCGCGCGTGCGCTGGCTTACAGAGTAGGCCACCACGCTGAAGACTCCGACCGCAGCCAATCCCAATCCCAGCAAGCCGAAGATGCCGAGCAGCATCGCGCCAAGCCGCGCAGGAGCCAGCGACGCGCGGACATATGCGGCCATCGTCTCAGCCGGAAACACGGCAATGTTGCGATCTATCGCGCGCACCTGGTCCTCTGCCGCCGCGAGCAAAGCGCGAGGATCGCCTTCAGTTCGCGCGACCAGCGTCATTGCCGACTGATAGTCCTGGGTGACTGGCCGATAGAGGAATGGCTGCGGGCGCTCGCCCAAACTCTCGTATTTGCCGTCGCGGGTGAGACCGATCACCTCGACCGGATTGCCCTTCGTCCCGCCAACCAGCAGTCGCTTGCCGATTGGGTTTTCATCCGGCCACAAGCGTCCGGCCAGCGTCTGATTGATGATCGCAACTGCCCGAGTATCTTTTCTATCGGTGTCCGAAAAATCGCGGCCCTGCACTAATGCGATCCCCATCGTTTCGCAGTATCGCGACGCCACCACGTTGTACCCAGTCATGAATTCCGCGTCGCCCGAGTTCGGGTCGGACCCTTCCCTGGAGACCACCGCGCGGCCACGGTCCAGCCCCAACGGAACTCGGCTAACAAGGCTGGCCGAGTGAACGCCAGGGAGCGATTCCATACGCTCTGTGACCTGGCGGTAGAATTCCCGCCCCGCTTCTTCCTTGTATCCGCCGAGCGTCAGATTCAGCGGCAGCAGCAGCACGCGGTTTATCGTAAAGCCGGGATCAACCTGTTGCGCGGTTTCGAGACTCCGAAGAAAGAGTCCACCGCCGAGTAACAGGAGCACCGAGAGACTCACCTGGGCCACTACGAAGAAGTTGCGCAACCGCGACCGGCGATAGCCTCGCACGGGCGCGTCAGCTTTCAACGTCGGCATCACGTCGGTGCGGCTCGCTTGCAGCGCCGGCGCCAGACCGCACAACCCTGTCGTCAAGAACGAGAGCACAAGCGTGAACCCCAGCACGCGCTTATCAAGATGCAAATCAAACTGGATCTTCCCTCCGCCGGGCAGTTCAATTGCGGAAAGAAAACCGTTCAACCATAGCGCGAGCAACAGCCCGGCGGCCCCAGCCGCGAGCGCCAGCGGCAAGCTCTCCATCAACAACTGACTCACTAATCGGGCGCGAGTCGCGCCCAAGGCAAGCCGGATGCCGATTTCCTTTTGCCGCGTTGCGGCACGCGCCAGCAGAAGGCCGGCTACATTGGCGCATGCGGTGAGCAGCACCATTCCGACAACAGACAACAACAACGCGGCTGCCGGCAGGAAATCGGCTCGCTCGCGTGGATCAGTGCCGCCCGTGACGCGATACAACTCCAGCGGGCGACGGTAGTCTGGCTGTTGTCCTGGCTGAAGCCCGGCGATCTGACTTTGCAAAGTCGCCATCGCTGCCTGTGCTTGCTCGAGGCTCACACCTGGCTTGAGCCGGCCGACGACGTTCAGCCAAATGTTATTGCGGCTGTCGAGGACGCCGGCTCCGTGAGACCCGGAGGATGGCGCAAGCTGTGCCTGCATCATCATGGGGACCCATAAATCACGCTGCTTGCCCACCTCGTCGCCGATGAAGACACGTGGCATGACGCCGATGATGGTAAAGCTCAGGCCGTTGAGCTGAACGGTCTTCCCAACAATGTCCCCATCGGAACCGAAGCGCCGCTGCCAGAACCCATAGCTGATCACCGCGACCGGGTGCGCTCCGGGCTGGCGGTCTTCTTCGGGCAGGAAGGCGCGGCCCATCGCCGGAGTCACTCCAAGCACCGAGAAGAAGTTTGCTGTCACCAACTCGCCTACGACTAACTCTGGCTCGCCACCGGTGTTCAGGTTGAGCGAAGTAGTTCCCCCCTGCGCCAACAGGCCACTGAAGACCTCATTCCGATCTCGGAAGTATTCATAGTCCGGATACGAATAGGAACCGGAGAGATAAGTAAGCTGGTCAGGTTCTTGAACGGCAGGCAGCGGCCGGAACAACAGTGCGTTGACGAGGCTGAAAATCACCGTGTTCGCTCCGATGCCAAGTGTAAGCGTCAACACCGCCACCGCCGTGAAGATGGGGCTCTTTACCAGTATCCGCAGTCCATACCGCAGATCGTGCCAGAGATTTCCGATCATGTTTTTTCTCCTCGTTCCCAGCACTACATGTTCCTGCCGCGCCGGGCGCTCGACGCGGCTAAGTTCCCGTGCGAGCAACTGTGTGTCACTCAACTCGACGAGCGCCGAGCGATAAGCTTCTTCCTTAGTGGCGCCGGCAGACAGCAGCGCCTCGTAGCGGTCTTCGAGGTGTTGAGCCAGCTCCTCGACGATCTCCGCCTCACGGGTGGCCTCGAGCCTCACACTTGCCAGCCGGCGTCTGATCTCTTGTTTCCAGTCAATCATATTTCCGATTGCCGATGTGCGATTTGCGATTGCCGATTTCTGATCTCCGAGTTAGCTGATCTTGGAATCGGCAATCGCAAATCGGCAATCGACAATCACAAATGAATCCCGATCATTCGCAGCGCAAGGCTGTCATCGGATCGACGCGCGTGGCGCGGTGGGCCGGTAGATAACACGCCACAAAAGCGACCGCGACAAGCATCAACGCGACCCCGGTAAAGATCAACGGGTCCGTTGGCTTCACGTTAAATAGCAAACTCTTGAGGAAGCTTGTAAGCCATAGTGCGCCTAATAAGCCAACTGCTATCCCGCCAAGCGCCAGCCGCATCCCTTGACGAATCACCAGTCGGAGAACATCTCGGGGTTGTGCGCCTAGTGCCATGCGAATTCCGAATTCGTTTACGCGGCTGTTGACGTTCAGCGACATCACACCGTAGATGCCGACCATCGCCAGCAGCAGCGCCATCACCGCAAAACCGGTCAGCAGTAGACTGGTCAGCCGTTTGGTGCTGACTGAATCGGACATGGCTTGTTCCATTGTGTGTACGTCAAAGACAGGCAGTTCCGGGTCCAAAGCCGCTACCTGGTTGCGCACCGCCGAAACCATCATCTCGGGCTCGCTCGCTGATCGAATGACCAGGGACATCTCCGAATCAACACTCTGCGCAAACGGCTTGTACAAGTAGAATCGTGACTCTTCATCAAGGGTCTTGTCCTTCACACTGGCGACGACACCCACGACAGTCATCAGCGTCGATCCCCACGAAGCCCTGCCTAAGCTAATGCGTTTGCCTATGGGGTCGTCGTTAGGCCAATACACATGCGCAAGCTTCTCATTGATGATGGCAACTGGCGGCGCCTTCTCGGTATCAGTCTGTTGAAATGGCCGGCCTCTGAGAACTGGAATACTCATCGTCGCGAAATAGTTTGGAGTCACGTCGCGAATCCAGGCTATCGGGAGCGGCTGGTCGGGGCCTGGTTCTTCATTATCAACGGTAAACTGGTTTCCGAGATTGGTGCCGCTAAAAGGCAGCCACTGGCACAGACCTGCCGACCGCACGCCCGGCTGGTTCTGCACGCGCTCAATCAGTTCTTCATAGAAGCTTCGTACCTGAGCCTCTTGAGGATACTTGTTGGCAGGAAGTTCCAGACGGACAGTGAGCACGTTTTCAGGACGGAAGCCCGGATCTACCGAAAGGAGGTTCTTGAAGCTTTGCATCACCAGCGCCGCGCCGACCAGCAACACCAACGAAAGGGCGATCTGTGCAACTACGAAGACATTGCTCAAGCGGCGGCTTGATGCAGAGGTTGTGCCGCGTAAGCCGTCCTTCATCGCTTCGTACAGGTTGACGCTCGAGGCTCGCAACGCCGGAGCTAATCCGAATAGCAAACCCGTCACTAGCGCAACGGCGAAAGCAAAAAGCAGCACGGTCAGATCAACTCGAATTTGGTCACTCCGTGGAACCTCGTTCGATGGCATCCCCGAAACTGCCTTCACACACCACAACGCCAGCAACAGCCCGCAGCCGCCGCCCATCAACGCCAGTAGCGAACTCTCGGTCAGCAATTGCCTGACAATGCGCCAGGGGCTCGCGCCCAGACAACAGCGCACGGCAATCTCCCGGCTGCGCGCATTAGCTCGCGCCAACAGCAGGTTGGCGATATTAGCGCAGGCAATCAACAACACAAGCCCTACTGCTCCGAGTAGCACCAACAGCGGAGTCTGCACGTCATGAACAAGTCTCTGTATCAGCGGAATCGTAACAATTACCGCATAGTCCGCTGGTTCTTGTTTCGGCCACTTTCTAAGCTCGGCATACTCCTCCATCAACGCCTTGACTTCACGATCGGCGTCCGATTTGGTGATGCCCGGTTGCAGCCGGGCAATGGGGTTTAAGTGCCAATTCGTGCTCTGCGGATTCAGCCCGACGGGAACCCACAAATCCGTGCGGGCAGGAAACTCAAAGAGCTGTGGCATGATACCCACGATCACTGTTGGAATCCTGTTGAGGTTGACCGATTGTCCGACAATCGCCGTGTCACCGCCGAATCGCCGCTGCCACAATTCGTAGCTCAGGATCGCGACGTTGTTATTGCCGGGTGTGTCTTCCTCAGGAAGAAACGCCCGGCCGTATAGTGGCAGCCGTCCAAGTACGTGGAAGAAATCATACGTGACGGTTGCTCCAGTCAGTCGTTCCGGCTCTCCACCCTCGGACAGATTGAAACCTGTGCGGTCATACACTGCGATGCTTTCGAATGAGTGGCTGCGCTCGCGATAGTAAGCAAACAGTTGGTCGGTAAAATCCATCTCCAGGAAGCCCTTTGACGACGACCAGCGCGCGAAATGCACCAGCCGGTCAGGTTCAGCATATGGAAGCGGCTGCAACAACACTCCATTGATGACGCTGAAGATCGCGGTGTTTGCGCCGACGCCTAATGCGAGGGTCAACACGGCAATCGCAGTAAAACCGGGATTCTTCCGCAACATCCTCAATGCGTATCGCAGGTCTTGCCAGAGATCTCCAAGCATGTTCCTTCTCCTCGCTCCCAAAACGACGGAGGGATGTTTGATGAGGCGTTCTACTCGCCGCAGTTCCCGGGCTAACAATTCGCTCTCACACAACTCCGAAAGCGCCACGCGAGAGGCTTCGTGTTGCGTTGCGCCACCCGCAAGCAGCTCGGCGTAGCGGTCATCGAGATGCTGACTTAACTCCTCGACGATCTCCGCCTCGCGAGTGGGCTCGAGTTTCAACTCAGCCAACCGCCGTCTGATTTCATGTTTCCACTGAAGCATGGTTTGTGGTCGCTCCGTCATAGGACAAATAGGACAAATAGGACAAATAGGACGAATGACAAATGATCAATGACCAATGACATCACTCACTCACAGCGCAGCGCGGCCAGCGGGTCTACCTGCGTCGCCCGCCGCGCCGGAATCCAGCAGGCCAGCAGCGCCACCCCAACAAGCAGCAGCGAGATGGTCGCAAAAGTTACCGGATCAGATGGGCTGACGCCAAACAACAAACTCGTCATCAAGCGCGTCAGCGCCAGCGCACCGATCAGCCCAATGATGACGCCGCTGGCGATCACCTTCAGGCTTTGCGCCAGCACTAGCCTGAACACGTCCGCCGCTTGCGCACCCAGAGCCATACGCACACCGATCTCGCGGGTGCGCTGCGCTACTGAAAAAGCAGTCACGCCATAGACACCCGTCACGGCCAGGACCAAGGCCAAACACGCGAAAAGCCCCATTAGCACGATATTAAACCGCTGTGCGGCGGTGGCGGCGGCGCGCACGCTTTCCATGCCCCGCACGCGCGAGACAGGCAAGTCCTTGTCAATTTCCCAGATCGCACTGCGCACCGCCGCGGCCAGTGACAGTGGGTCTTGCGCGGTGCGCACCACCCAATCCTGCGCCGCGCTCGGGTGCTGTAGAGCCGGGAAATACAGCGTGGGTAGGGGCGCCGTGAGCGGATCGAATTCGCGGACGTCTTCGACGATTCCGGCTACGGCCAGCCAGGGCGCCGGTGCCTCCAGTCGCCCCAATTTGATCCGCTTGCCTAACGCCTCCTCGTTCGGCCAGTAAGCGTCCGCCATCGCCTGATTGATGATGATTACCTGCTCGCCTTCCGGAAGGTCTTGCCAGGAAACATCTCTCCCTTTGAGCACGCCGATCTGCATCGTGGGGAAGTACCCCGGCGTGACGGTGCGATAGGCTGCAAAAGGCAACTGGCCGGGCTCGCCGGGTGCGCGGCCTTCGATGGTGAACCCGGTCCGGTTGCGCGCATTTATCAGGGGTAGAAAACTGGTGGCGCCAGCGGACGTGACCCCGGGAAGTGACTCGATGCGCTGGATGGCTTGCTGATAAAAGGCCGTGCGTTGTGCCGGTGTCGCATAGTTCGCCCCACGTAGAATCACCCGCTGGGTCAAGACATTCCGTGGCTGGAATCCCAGCCGCACCTCGCCGAGACGAACGAAGCTACGCAGCAACAGTCCCGCGCCGATGAGCACGATCACACCCAGTGCGATCTCCGCGGCGACGAGCAGATGGCGCATGACGACGCTCGACCGCGGAGCGGACTCGCGCGCGCCCTCCTTTAGAAATCCTTGTACGTCCTGCCGCGAGGCCTGCAGCGCGGGTGCGATTCCGAAGACCATGCCGGTCAGGGCGGAGATTGCCAGGCTAAAGGCGAGCACCGACCCGTTCACGCCGATTTCCGCGAGGCGGGGCAGATCCGGCGGGCTTACGGACCGGAGCGCCTCTACACCTGCATAGGCGAGCGCGAGCGCAAGCACGCCGCCGACGAGCGCCAGCAAGACGCTTTCAGTGAGAAGCTGGCGCACAACCCTGGAGCGTCCAGCGCCCAGCGCCAAACGAATGGCCAGTTCCCGGCGGCGCGCCGTCGCGCGCGCCAGCAGCAGGTTGGCTACGTTCGCACAAACGATCAACAGAATGAATCCAGTGGCTGCCAGCAAGGCAAGCAACGCCAGCCTGACATCGCCGACCACTTGTTCATGCATTGGAACAAGATTGACGCCCACGCCTGTATTGGTGTCCGGGTATTGCGCGGTCAAACCCTCCGCAATGGTCTGCATTTCGGCTTGGGCTTGAGGCAGGGCAACGCCGTCCTTCAGCCTGGCCACGACCTGAAGATTGTGGCTGCCGTGGTTGGCCAGATCCTTGGGACTCAAAGCGAGCGGCGCCCAGAGTTGGTCATCCGGGTCTGGAAAATGAAACCCGACCGGCATGACCCCCAGCACAGTGTAGCTTTCGCCATCCAGCCGGATTGGCTTGCCGGAGATTTGCGGATCTGAACCAAAGCGGCTCGTCCAAAGTCCGTGGCTCAACACCACGACGCGCGCCGCAGCGGGACGGTCTTCCTCGACAGTGAACGTGCGGCCCAACGCCGGGGTGATTTGCAAGACAGCAAAGAGGCTCGCGGAAACCGCGGCGCCCTGGATGCGCAGCGGCTCACCTGCGTCAGTAAGGTTGAAGTTGCGAGAACTAATGGCGGCCATCTCCTCAAAGGCAGAACTCCCCTTCCGCCAGTCGGCGAAGTTCCCCGGAGCTGGTGCGTTCCGCTCATTCTGGTAATTAGGAAGTCGAACCCTTTCCCAGACCATCACGAGGCGCTCAGACTGGGGATAAGGCAGCGGTCGCAGTAAGACTGCATTGACCACAGAAAAGATGGCCGTATTTGCGCCGATGCCAAGCGCCAGAGTAATCACCGCGATCGCTGTGAAGCCCGGATTCTCTCGCAGCGAGCGCGCGCCATACCGCAGGTCTTGCCACAGATCTCCGATCATGTTCTTTCTCCTTGACCCCAGAACTACGGGTTCCCGCGACACTGTGCGCTCGACCCGCCGAAGTTCACGCGCCAATAGTTCACTCTCACTCAACTCCGCGAGCGCCGCGCGAGAGGCTTCGTCTTCCGTAGCGCCACTGGCAAGCAACTCTTTGTAGCGATCATCGAGGTGCTGTGCCAACTCATCGACAATCTCTGCCTCGCGGGTGGCCTCGAGATTCAACCCGGCCAGCCGATGTCTGATTTCATTTTTCCAGTCGGGCATAATTTTCGATTCCGGATTGCCGATTTCCGATTTCCGATTCCTGAGCGGCGACTATTTTCATCCGCAAATCGGCAATCGCAAATCCACTTCACTCGTAGCGCAACGCTGCCATCGGATCGACTTTCATTGCACGGCGCGCCGGGACATAGCAGGCCAGCAGCGCAACCGCCAGCAGTACAAGAGGCGCGCTCGCAAGCGTGATCGGATCCGTAGGCTTTATCTGGTAAAGCATACTTTCAAGAAAACGACCGATCGCCCACGCGCCCGCAAGCCCTAACGCGGAACCGGCTGAAGCCAGAGCCATTCCCCGCCCAATGATCAACCGAAACACGTCACCCGGGCGCGCGCCAAGCGCGAGCCTTACGCCGATCTCGTGGGTGCGCTGCGACACCAGGTAAGCCATCACGCCGAACAGCCCTACGCAGGCCAACAGCAGCGCGACCGCCGCGAAGGTCCCGAGCAGGAACATCGTGAACCGTCGTGAACCGAGCGAGTTGGATAGAAGTTCATCAACCGTTCGGATGTCGTATATCGGGATGTTCGGATCAATCGATCCGAGCGTGCTCCTTACAGCGGAGACCTGAGAAGCCGGTTCGCCGCCGGTGCGGATCACAAGGTTCATGGGGTTCCAGGTAGCCGCGACCGCGGTAGAAGCGTAGACCATCGGAGCCGGATCTGAGTCCAGACCGAGACTCCTGACGTCTCCCGCCACACCCACAATCGTGTAGGTTTTTCTGCCGAGGCTCAACAGCATTACAGGCTTGCCGATCGGATCTTCGTCCGGCCAATACCGTCGAGCCATTTCTTCGCTTATGATGGTCACCGGTTGTGAGTCTTCGCTGTCCCGCTCATCAAACTCGCGACCCCGCAGCGGAATCCCCATCGTACGAAAGTATCCCGGGCTGACGATTCGCCAGTCAGCAGAAGAACTGCTTCCATCGGCCGCCGCCGGTTTCCCCTCAATCTGGACTTGGGTCGCGGTGTTCCCGCCTCCCATCGGCACACCACTCGTCACCGCGACAGCCTGTATCCCAGGCAGCGCGCCCGCCTCTTCAACCAATCGCTTGTAGAATCCCCACGCGCGAGGGTTGTCTTCATACCGGTTGCGCGGAAGGTTGATACGCATCGTCAAAAGGTGGTCGGCGTTGAATCCCGGGTTGACGTCCTGCAGCCGCCAAAAACTCCGAAGCAACAATCCGGCGGAAACCAGCAGCGCGACCGAGAGGCCGACTTCGACCGTCACCAGCATGCTTCTGATTCGTTGGCGAACCCGGCCGCCGGTGACTGACCTGCCGCCCTCCTTGAGCATCTCGTTCAGATTGGTTCGCGCCGCGTGAATGGCCGGAGCCAAGCCGAAAAGCACTCCGGTCAACAGCGAAATCAGCAACGAGAATCCAAGCACCCGTCCATCCAACGAGATCTCGTCGAGCCGTGGCACGTCTCCGGCATTCAAGGCCTTCAGCGCTTTTGTCGCCAGCCACGCAACGCCCAGTCCTGCGATTCCCGAGATCATCGCCAGCGACAATGCCTCGACCAGCAACTGAGAACCAATTCGCCAGCGGCCCGCACCGAGGGCGATGCGTATCGAAATCTCCTTCTGCCTCGCGGTCGCGCGCGCAAGCATCAGGTTCGCAACGTTGCTGCAGGCTATCAGCAGAACGAAACCAACGGCGCCCAGAAACAAAAGCAGCGAACGCCGAATCTGCTCCGGAATCATCCAGTCGTAAAAACTCTGACCGGAGACCAGCCATCCTTTGTTGCTTTCCGGGTATTGCTCGGCGAGCTGGGCGGCGATGGTGTTCATATCGGCAAGCGCCTGCTCTCTTGAGACGCCCTCTTTGAGCTTGCCAATCACAGTCAGGCGATGGTCGCCGCGACTACGCTGGGGGTCGGGCGCCAGCGGAAACAACAGCTCGAAGTTGCTGCCTGTTTCCCAGGCGAAGGATTCCGGCAGGACTCCTACGATTGTGAAGGCGTTGTCATTGATCGTGACGGTCTTGCCCACAACGTCAGGGTCTGCGCCAAAGCGCTTCTGCCACGATCCGTAAGTAATCATGACGACCCGCGTGGCGCCGCCCGGCTTGTCTTCTTCCGGGAGGAAGTTGCGACCCATCAACGGGGAAGTCCCCAGCACTGCAAGAAAATCGACGGTTACCGCTGAGCCCCGCACAACCTCGATCTCTCCAGCGGTTCCCAGATTGGCGCTGGCGCTCGAGGTCGCGGCAATTGCGGCGAACGTTTGATTCCGCTCTCGCCAGTCGAGGAAGTTGGGATGCGAAACGCTGAACGTGGGCCAGCCGCGTTCGGGGTTGCTCTCGTTTAGGCGGACGAGCCGGTCGGGATCCTGGAAAGGCAGCGATCGCAACATAACCGCATTCACGACGCTGAAGATTGCTGTGTTCGCGCCTATTCCGACCGCGAGCGTCAACACGACCACCGCCGAAAAGCCTGGGTTCTTACGAATCAGTCGAAGCCCATAACGCAGATCCTGCCAAAGGTTTCCGAGCATGTTTTTTCTCCTCGCTCCCAATGCAAACGGTTCCGCGCCCAATTGGCGCTCGATGCGATTGAGTTCTCTTACCAGCAATTGACCATCGCTCAATTCTGTTCGAGCCGCGAGATCTGCTTCTTCGTGAGTCGCGCCGCGGGCCAACATCTCCTGGTAACGGTCTTCGAGATGCCCGGCAAGCTCCTCGACGATTTCGTTCTCGCGCGCGGGCTCGAGCTTCAGGCTCGCCAGCCGCTTCCTGATGTCTGACTTCCACTCAGGCACGTTCGGCTCCCGTAATGCGACTGATGGCCGCCACGAATTCTTCCCAGCCGCTGCGCTGCGCCGCCAACACTTTTCTGCCTTCACGCGTCAGCTTGTAGTAACGCCGCCGCCGCTGACCCGCCTTTTCCACCCAGCGGCCCTGAATCCACCCGCGCTTCTCCAGCCGGTACAGAAGCGGATAGAGCGAAGCGACGTTGAACTTGAGCACGCCGTCGGAACGCGCTTCGATTAGTTTGCTGATTTCGTAGCCGTGTCTGGGCCTGATTTCAACAAGCGAAAGGATCAGCAGCTCGGCGCTGCCTTTCTTCAACTCTCGATCGAGCATTGCGTTGATATATGACATAGCGACATATTACTCAGACGCATAATCCGTGTCAAAGGAATTCGTCGAGTGAGCTTAATGAGCTTCGACTAGTAGCGTTCAGACCAGTGGGTCGTCTTGCTCGAATCCGGTCCACGCCAAGACGCGTGAAGACTCCGGCAATACCACCCACTTCCGAGACTGTCTGAAAAAGCGCAAAAATCCCCCAACCGGAAGGTTGGGGTGCTTTCACTTCGGCCTACAGGAAACGGGCAGCCGGCTCCGAGCAATCCCCCAACCGGAAGGTTGGGGATCTTTAACTCTAGCCTAAGCCTGGGACCGCAATGGATCGTCGCGAAGAGACCGAGCCGCGTGGGATAGGCTAGCGTGAAGGAACCCCAACCTCCCGGTTGGGGGATTGCGCCGCAAGTTCCGCCTGTGTCTTTGTAGGCCGGCGTGAATGATCCCCAACCTCCCGGTTGGGGTTTTTCACACAGTCTCTTTCCGTGGGTGGAATTCGAGGAACCAATCAGCCCAAATGTTTGTTTGGCTCTCGGCAGTCGCGTGGTATATTAAGGCGCAGCTTGAGCAATGACCCGGCGGGCACGGAAGGCTGACTGCACAACCTCCAGCTTCTGTCGGGCGAAACTCCTCATCGATCCAGGATGACTCGCAGACGCTCCACTGAGAGTCAGGAGTTCACTCTCAAGGAGAATTTCCATGAGCAGTTCCCTCAACACGGCACAGCAATACCTCGACAAGGGTTTGGTCTTTTACAACAAGGGCTGGCTCGACGAAGCGATAAACAGTTATCGCATGGCCATTCAGATGCGAGAGGGCAACTTCCCGCGAGCCTACTACCAGCTCGCGCGCGCGCTTCTGGATGCGGGCGATGTCGGCGGCGCGATCGAAGCCCTCCGTTCATCAATCGAGCAGCAGCCCGAGAATCCTGATGCCTACTACTCGCTCGGGCTCACGCTAGCTCGGCGCGGAGAGTACCCCGAAGCGATCGACGCATACCGCAAAGCCATCGAGCAACGCGGCGGCAATCATCCGTGGGCTTACCATAACCTTGGTATTGCCCTTCTTCGGCGCGGCGATTTCAACGAAGCGGTCGACGCGTTCAATCGCGCGATCGAGCAACGCAACGGCGAGTTCCCAAAAGCGTGGCACAACCTGGGCGTCGCGCTCGCGAGGCGAGGCGACCTGGAACAGGCGGCAAGTGCCTTTCGCAAGGCGTTGGACCAGCGCCACGGCAACTACCCCGACACTCAGTTCGAACTTGGCCGAGTGCTGGTCGAGAAAGGCGACCTGACCGGAGCCGTCGAAGCCATACGCGCGGCGACCGAGCAGCGCCGCTCGCCTTTTCCGCAAGCCCACTTCGAGTTGAGTCGCGCACTGTTCGGCTTGGGTCAGCTCGAAGAAGCAATCACCGAAGCGCGCACTGCCATCCAGCAGCAGGCAGTCTATCCCGAAGCGCATTACGCGTTGGGACGCGCGCTCGCGCGGCGCGGCGATCTGAAAGAAGCGATCGAGTCCTATCGCACCGGCATAGCACAGCGCGAGCACTTCCCGTGGGCTTATCACAACCTTGGAGTCGCGCTTACGCGTCTGGGCAATCTGGAAGAAGGTGTCGAAGCTTACCGCAAAGCCATCGAGCAGAACGCGCGATTCCCGCGCGCTCACTACGACCTGGGCAGCGCGTTGTACAGCCTTGGCCGGGTGTCGGAGGCGACGGAGGAATTCAGCGCGGCCGTCGCGTTGCGGAACGGCAGCTACCCCGACGCGCATTACGAGCTTGGGCGCATCTACGCGGGTGAACAAAAGCTCGACCTGGCGATTGGTTCGTTTCAAACGGCCATCTCGCAGAACGAAAACTTCCCCGAGGCCCATCACGAGCTTGGTCTGTCGCTCTATCGCAGCGGTAAGCTTCCCGAATCGGTCGCCTCGTTTCGCGCCGCGATTCAGCAGCGAGGCGGTGACTTCGCCCGCGCTCATCACAACCTCGGCCTGGCGCTGGCGGACCTTGGAGTGCTCGACGAAGCGACGAGAGAATTCCGGCTGGCGATCGACCAGCAGCCTGTCTTCCCGCGCGCGTTTCGTAATCTCGGCCGCACGCTTTACAGGTTGAGTGATCTCGACGGCGCGGTGGCGGCGTTGCGCACCGCGGTCGATCAGCGGGACGGCGAGTTCCCCGAGGCCTATCACGATCTCGGGTTGGCCTACTTCAGCAAAGGCCAGCTCGATGAATCGATCGGCGCGCAGCGAAAGGCGCTTGAACAATCGAAGGAATTCTCCGAAGCATACTTCTGGCTTGGGACTGCTTACAACGCAAAGGGCGAGGTCGAAAAAGCGATCGAAGCTTACAACGGCGCCATCTCGAATCGTCGCGGCCCATATCCCGACGCGCACTACAACCTCGGCCTTGCCCATGCGCGAATAGGCGAGCTTGATAAAGCGATCGCATCTTATCGCTCGGCCCTCAAAGAGAATGAGAACTATCCGGCGGCGCACTACAGCCTCGGAGCGGCGTTGCTCGAGACGGAAGAGCTTGACGAAGCGATCGTCGAGCTTCGACGCGCGATCGCGCTAAACGATGAGATGCCGTGGGCGCATCACCGGCTGGGCGTCGCGCTCTATCAAGCCGGGCAGCTCGAAGAGTCAATCCACGAGTTGCGCCGCGCGATCAAGCAGCAGCCGGTTTTCCCCGACGCTCATCTGAATCTCGCTCGCTCGCTGTACGACCACGGCGATCTGAGCGGCGTGGTCGAAACTTGCGAGAAGGTCATCGCCGCGCACGGCAAGGAGTTTCCACAAGCGCATCATCTTCTCGGCCGCGCTCTCTATGAGCTTGGCGATCTCGACTCGGCGGTTGGCGCGCTAGGCTCAGCGCTCGCGGCTAACCCGACGATCGCCGAAGCTCATCGCGATCTTGGCCGTGTGCTTTACGACATGGGAGATCTCGACGGCGCGATCAGTTCTTACCGGGCGGCCATTCAGCACCGGCCCGACTATCCGATCGCGCATCACCACCTGGGACTTGCATTGTATGAAGGAGGCGAGCTTGAAGACGCGGTTGCGAGTCTTCGCCGCGCGACGGCAGGCTTGGGAGATGGTTTTCCCGCAGCCTGGCACAACCTCGGAGTCGCGCTTTACGACCTTGGTGAAATCGACGAAGGCATCGCTGCCTATCGAACGGCGATCGAACAGCGCGGCGGCCGCTACGCTGAGGCTCATTACAACCTCGGCAACGCGCTTTACGCGCGAGGCGAGATCGAAGAGTCGGTGCGCGCTTACGAGACTGCGATCGAGCAGCAGCACGGGAACTTCCCCGACGCGCATCGCAATCTCGGAAACGCGCTCGCTCGACTGGGCGATCTGGACCGCGCGGCCGATTCATTGAAGC
>JBGQGO010000039.1:0-17794 GCA_041497455.1 Blastocatellia bacterium
ACACCGGCTGCCGTGCCAAAACCCCGGTGTCGCCGGGGCGCAACCCCCCCCCCCAAACCGCGCCCCCACGAATGCCACAGCCACTCAATGCGGAAAAGGCGGCGCAGTCCAAATAGGCCACCGCAGTCCAAATCTCCTCATCGCTTTTCGGTTTCCAACTAAAATAGCCTTTGCGTATAATGTGCGCGGGAATCAGCCGAGCAATATCCATAAAGCCCAAGACTCTAGAAAGAAAAAATGATTACTTGTCCAAACTGTGGAGCGGGGAACAAGCCGGGTTCGTCTGCATGTCGCATGTGCGCGGCTTCGCTCGAGGGCATCGTCGAAGCGCCAGCCGCGCGAGTACAACCGCCGGCCTCGATCTCGCCCCATTCCGCCAAGCCAGACAGCCATCATCGAGAGGAGGTTAAACCACCAGTGGAGCAAAAAGGTATCGCCTGTTCTAATTGCAACACGATGAACGAGCCTGGTTGGTCCTTCTGTCAGCAATGCGGCATTAGGCTGACTCAACCGACGCCCGCGCCGCCGCCTCAACCACCAGCCGCTTCGGGAATACCAGCCGATCTTAGGACCGTTCCGGAGCAACACGCTGTAGTCGATCCGCTGATACAGGGGCTCAAGACCAACCCGGAACCACAGCCTGCCGAGCACGGGTTGAAGACGGTGGTCGCGCAGCCGCCGCCATTCGAGCCGCCGCTAAAGACCGTCGCAGACCAGCTGCCGCCAGTCGAGCACAAAGTTGTTCCCAGGCATCCTCTCCCTGCGGCGCCGCCGGCCGTCGTTGCGCAGCCACGTGCGGCTGAGCCACCCTCCAGCGACCCGGATGATTCCGCAATGGGCACCGTTGAGACGCCGGCTGCACCGAAGCCGGCCGCTCCAACTCCGCCGCCGCCGGTTCAGGAGAAGCCGGCCGCTCCAACTCCGCCGCCGTCCGTCCCGAAGCACAGCATTCCCCCTCCGCCCAGCGCGCCTCCTGCAAGCGCGCCCGAGCCGACGACTGCACACGGCCAATCGATGTCGGGGGTGTTGTGCACTCAATGTGGACATTCCAATAGCGTCGGCAGCGCGTTTTGCGCGAGCTGCGGCGCGCCGATGACATTTGGAAAGACGATGGTGATATCTTCGCAGCGCGCTCCCGAGCCGCCTCCAAAAGGCCGCCTCCATCTGGTTATGGAAGGAGGCCAGCCGGGTGAGGTCTACGAGCTGGAAGACGATACAGTGATCGGACGAAGCAACGGAGAGATCACCTTCCCGCACGATGGGTTCATGTCCGGGCGCCACGCGCGAATCGAGCGCCGAGGCAGCGCCTTCATACTGACTGATGAAGGCAGCCGCAACGGCACCTTCATCAAGATCAACGGAGAGGTTGAACTCAAACCGGGCGATATGATCCTTGTAGGCAAGCAGCTCTTTCGTTTCGAAGTGTAGAAGGAGTCAGTAGTCAGTAGTCCGTAGTCAGTAGACTACGGACCACGGACTACGGACCACGGACTACGGACCACGGACTTCCCTTATGAGTGACGTTCAAGTCTCAGTCTTTGCCCGCACCGATGTGGGAATGCACCGAAGCGGTAACGAGGACTCGTTCCTTGTAGCGGATCTGACGGCCGGCAAGATCGGTCTCGGCCCGGACGTGAGCACCCACCAACTCGGCGAGCGCGGCAGCTTGATGATCGTGTCCGATGGGATGGGCGGCGCGGCAGCGGGCGAGATAGCCAGCGAGATGACAGTGACGACGATGCGCGAGTCGCTATCGGAGATGACCTCTTCGACGGAGATTTCCGAACAGTTGAAAGCTGCCGCCGAGATCGCCAACGAGCGAATCTGGAATCGCTCCCAGGACAATCCTGAACTTTCGGGAATGGGCGCGACGCTCACGGCCGTGCTCGTACAGGGGACGACTGCCTACATCGCTCAAGTGGGTGACTCGCGCGCTTACCTCATTCGGCGCCAGCAGATCAAACAACTCACAAAGGACCAATCGCTCGCCCAGATGCTGGTTGATTCGGGCGCCCTCAAACCGGACCAGATGGACTCTGTGCCTCAGAACGTGATCATGCAGGCTATGGGCACGCAGCCCGCGGTCAAGGTAGCAATGACCGCAGTTCAGCTTTTCCGGAACGACTGCCTGGTGATCTGCAGCGATGGGTTATCGAACAAGATCCACTCTCCAAACGAACTGCGCGAGATGATTCAAGAGGTTGGAGACCTGACCGAGGCCTGCCGCCTCCTGATCGACAAGGCCAACGAGCGCGGCGGAGAAGACAACATCACCGTCATCATTGCGCGCTTCGATGGAGAGGCGCTGTATTCGGCAAGCGAGAGCAGTTCGATCACCGGCAGTTTTCGCGCACTCAACCAGGGTTACTCATCGGAGTATTTTTCAGGAAGCGACCCGGCGCAGGCTGCTCTGCCTGCTGAAGACGAGCCGCCAGAGGCTGACCAGAAACAGATTACCAAAATGCTCAACGTAGCCGATCTCGCTCGGGTTGGATCGTCGGCTCCACCGGCGGCGGCGACCGACGAGACCGCACGGTTCGAGGCCCCGGCTTCCCCCGACGATGGCTATGACTTCAGCACGCGGCCGACGGCAGAAAGACCCGCGCTCGAGGGTGATGACTTCAGCACGCGGCCGACGGCAGAAAGGCCGGCTTTCGAGAATGCGGCCAGCGAGGCGCTTACGGCTCAGGCACAGCTAAGAAGGCCGGGCTATTTCGTCATCCTGATCATCGCCTTGATCTCTTTGCTCTTGCTTGGCGCGACAGGATTCTTCGTTTATTCGATATACCTGAAATCAAAACCGCCTCCGGTTGAGCTACAGCCGGAGTGATTTGCGAGTGGAACAGAAGAAACATTGAAAATTGAAAATTGAAAAATGCAAATTTGCAGCGCGAGCCAATTTGCATTTTTCATTTTTCAATTTTCAATGTTTCTCCGTTCTCGTCACGCATCACCGCTTGTGCCTCCCAGGAACCAATGAAGAATAATTCAGACTCAAAGACTACTCCAACGCCAACTAAGGAGCATGCTAGGCTCAAAGAGAATTTCGGACTTATCCCGCCCTGGCGCCGCTGGGGACCTTATGTAGCCGAGCGCGCGTGGGGGACCGTCCGTGAAGACTACAGCGCCGGCGGCAACGCGTGGGACTACTTCACTCACGACATGGCTCGCAGCCGCGCGTATCGATGGGGCGAAGACGGGCTGGCGGGAATCTGCGATCGCTACCAGTTGCTTGTCTTCGCTCTCGCGTTTTGGAACGGGCGCGATCCCATTCTGAAAGAGCGCGCATTCGGCCTCGTACCCTCCGAAGGTAACCACGGCGAGGACGTCAAGGAATACTACTTTTATCTCGACAACACCCCATCGCACAGCTACATGAAGTATCTGTATAAGTACCCGCAGGCTGAATTCCCTTACCGGGATCTGATCGAAGAGAATCGCCGCCGGGGCGGCCGCGGTCATGAATACGAACTGCTGGATACCGGCGTGTTCGATGACGACAGGTACTTCGACATCTTCGTCGAGTACGCGAAAGCTTCGGCGGAAGACATATGCATAAAGATCGAAGCCTTCAATCGAGGCCCTGAAGCCGCGCCGCTTCACGTGATCCCGCACCTCTGGTTTCGCAACACGTGGGGATGGACCGATGCGCGTGATACCGAGCCGTCAATATGTCCGGGCCTGGCGGGCGACGGTTACCAGAGCCTGATTGCGAGCGATTGCTCGGCTCACGTACTGAAGAATCTCCCCTTTAAGTACAGCGTCGGGAGCCGCTATCTATATGCAGATGCCGGCGGCAATATGCTGTTCACGAATAACGAAACGAACCCCGCGCGCTCCCGCGTGGTGGGCGCGCCCAGTTCCGAGCCCTACCATAAGGACGCCTTCCATCGGTACATCATCAACGGTGAAGAAGCCGCCATTAACCCCGCGCGTGTGGGAACGAAGGCCTGCTTACACTACGAGCGGATGGTTCCTGCCGGCGGCTCGATCGTCTTGACGTTGCGGCTCGCGCCAGAGCGATCGGATGCGCCGCTCAAAGACGTCGATCAAATAATCGTTCAGCGTCGTGCTGAGGCGGATGAGTTTTACAGCTTCATTCACCCGCCCAACGCAAGTGAGGATGAATGCCGGATTCAACGGCAGGCGTTCGCGGGCCTGCTGTGGACCAAGCAAATCTATCTGTACGACGTGCACAAATGGCTGGACGGCGACGACCCGAACAACCCTCCGCCCGAGTCGCGCCGCTCGGCTCGCAACGCCCACTGGCGGCATTTGAACTCGATGCGCATTCTCTCGATGCCGGACAAGTGGGAGTATCCGTGGTTCGCGGCGTGGGATCTGGCGTTTCACACGGTGGCGTTCGCGCTGATCGACGCCGAGTTCGCGAAGGAACAGTTGTGGCTGATGCTCTTCGAGCAGTTCCAGCATCCGAACGGCCAGCTCCCGGCCTACGAATGGGAATTCTCGGACCTGAATCCGCCGGTGCACGCGTGGGCTTGCTGGCGAGTCTATAACATGGACCGCATAAGGACGGGGCACGCCGATCGATCCTGGCTGGAAAAGTGTTTTCACAAGCTGCTGATCAATTTCACGTGGTGGGTAAACAAGGTCGACAGCGAGGGGAACAACCTGTTTGAAGGCGGGTTCCTCGGGCTCGACAACATAACGGTGATCGATCGCAGCGAAAAACTTCAGGACGGCGTGGTGCTCGAACAGAGCGACGCAACCGGGTGGATGGGAATGTTCTGCCTGAACCTGATGCGCATCGCCCTCGAACTTGCGAAAGAGAACAAGCAATACGAGGGTCTGGCGACGAAGTTCTTCCAGCATTACATCTACGTGGGAGCGGCGATGAAGCACCGAGGCGGGCGCAATTACTCGCTGTGGGACGAGAAGGACGGCTTCTTTTACGACGTGCTGCGCTACCCTGACGGCAGCTTTCACAAGTTCCGCGTGCGCTCGCTGGTCGGCATCATCCCGCTGTACGCGATCGAGAGACTCGAGGTCGACTGGATCCAGTCCTTTCCAGAATTCACTGCAAACCTCGAATGGTTCACCGAGAACAGACAAGACCTCGTGCAGCGAGCCTGCTACCGCGTAACCCACGAAGGGGTCGACGTGCATATTCTGGCGGTCGTTGATGAAGACCAGACCAAGCACATTCTCGAACGCCTGATTGATCCGGACGAGTTTCTATCCGACTACGGTATCCGCAGCTTGTCGAAGTATCACGAGCACCACCCGTACGTGTTCGGCAACAGCGAAGTGCGCTACGAGCCCGCGGAGTCCGACAACAAAATCAAGGGCGGCAACTCAAACTGGCGTGGCCCGGTCTGGTTCCCGACTTCGTTCTTGATGATCGAGTCGCTGAGAAAACTAGGAAAGGCATACGGGCCGCACTTCAGCGTGGCGCTCCCCGATGGATCGGGCCGACAAGTGACTTTGACCGAAATGGCGGGAGAGATAGCCAATCGGTTGATCCGCATCTTCACCAGGAATGAGGAAGGCAAGCGTCCGGTCTACGGCGGGTCGAAGAAGTTTCAGGAAGACCCTCACTGGCGCGACTACATTTTGTTCTACGAATACTTTCACGGAGACAACGGCGCGGGCATCGGCGCTTCGCACCAGACGGGCTGGAGCGGTCTGGTCGCATCGTTGATAGACGAGTGGCGGCGCTGAGACATCGGGCATTCTCTATTTTTTATTTTCGATTTGCGATTTGCGATTTGTCATTCTTGTCAGAGCGACGTGAACAAATGGCAAATAAGAAATAGAAAATAAAAAATAGAAAATAGAAAGAGGTCGTCGGTCTCAACAAAGCCGCCATTAAGGCGCAGATCAAAGAGCTCAAGAGCAAGCGTGACCAGGCGCTTGAGACTCACGACCACGCCGAGCTCAGGGCCGTTCGCCGTAGAATTCATTATCTGAAACGGATGATCCACAAGGCTACCGTCTAGTCGCCCCAACTTCAGATCGGCGGGCGCCTTCTTTGGACTGCGCCGCCCTCGCGTGGTTCGATTATCTGCGAATGCGTGGCGGCGCTTTTGGTCCTGGGGCGTACCTGTCCACAATACGAGGCAAAAGCGCCGCCACCCATTCGAGAAACAAAGAACCACGCGAGGGCGGCGCAGTCCAAATGAGGGCGCACGCCGACAAGGCGATTGACACGAAAAACGTTTAGATGTAAAAGAGAGCCGTCTGACGAGCCAATGCTGGTTCTAACAGCATACCGGCTGGAATCGAATCTAGGATCATGCGGGAGTGTCACGCCGGGAAGAGCCCCGTGCTCGCGTGAGCGACTCCGAGCTGGCGCTTTCACTGTCGTGACGCAGCCTTTCAGTCAAAGACTGAACTTGCTGCCCTGCAAGGAGGTAAGGTCATGAATCAGGATCCAGTATTCGCGATAGCCACTGCGCTTCCGTCTCAAGTTATCCGCGCGCAACAGTTCACGCTTAGGACAGCGCGACACGGCGGGTTGCTCGCTACATTGCTACTCGTGCTGCTGACTCCGCTGCAGGCTTACGCACAGGACCCCGCTTCGGAACTGTTGGAGGCAGCGAAGAAGGGAGACGTCGACGCTCTGCGCTCACTGCTGAACAAGGGCGGCAACATCAACGCGAAAAACGCAAACGGCAGAACGGCGTTGATGGAAGCGGCCTATTGGGGCCGGGTTGACGCCGCGAAGCTCTTCCTCGAAAAAGGCGCCGACGCCAATGCCAAAGACCAGGACGATCGCACCGCTTTGATTGACGCGGCTGGAAACGGGCACATTCAAGTCGTGCAAGCGCTGCTGGAAAAGGGCGCCGATCCGAAGGCCAAGAACAAGGACGGCTCCACGGCCCTGATCGAGGCGGCTTCAAACAATCGCGCTGAGGTTGTCAAAGCGTTGCTCGACAAGAACGCCAACATCGACGACAAGGATAAAGAGGGCCGGACGGCGCTTATCCTGGCCGCGTACTGGGGTCACGCCGAAGCTGCCCAGGCATTGATCGACAAAGGCGCGAACGTCAACGCGAAGGACAAGTACGGCTACTCCGCGATGATGTACGCCAAGCGCGAAAGCCATCCGAACGTCGCCGAAGTGCTTGCCAAAGCCGGCGCGAAATAGCGGCATCGCGCGAAAGGCCTTGGGTTGCGCCTTGAACGCTCGGTGAAGCGCGACGGGGATTGTGTCGAGCGGGCCTGCACATGCCCGGCGCCGTCCGTCTTGATGTTTGGTTTTTGGTCTCCGACTTGGTATCATCCGCAGTCTAAGAACGACGAAGCAGCATCGACTTTGTTCTGTGTCAGATCTCATTCAAGAAGACGACAACCATGAACCTAAGGAGAAACAACAGCCACATGAATAACGGGATCAAGCTCAAAGGATTATTTCTTCTAGCAGCCATCATCGTCTCATCGTACGCTCTGGCGACCGGCGGATCAGCAAATCTCAACGCCACGAGTACGATCGCTGACGGCAACGCGCTCTACGCCGCAAAATGCGCGATCTGCCACGGCAAGGACGGCCGCGGACTTCCAAACTGGCGCTCGAAGGGGCAGCCGGATTTCACCGATGCAAAGTGGCAGAAGTCGCGAACCGATGCCCAGATCGCCGAGGCTACAATGAACGGAAAGGGCAAGTACATGCCTGCGTTCAAAGCCAAAATGTCAGGCGGAGAGATCACCGAAGTGGTCGCCCGGGTTCGCGCATTTGGGAAAAAGTAGAGACCTTGTCTGTGAGGATTGGAGGCTAACAATGTCTAGTTCAGCACCCCAGCCAGACCGGAAATACATCGACTGCAGGAACTACCCGAGCGAAAGAAACTGCTCGCTCAGGATCTCTGGCACCGAAGAAGAGATCTTGGAGATAGCCGTTCAACACGCCGTCGGGAGTCACGGGCACGAAAATACCCCGGAGCTTCGCGAGCAGTTGAGATCGTTGCTGGCTGACGAGTAAGCGGGGACCCGGCTAACTGCCAAAGACAACATGAAGACAGACCATGCCGAGCACAGGCATGGTGTGCCCGGCGCTCCCACGAGGAACCTGAGCCATGAGCGTTGAAACTGCCGTCGAGGTCGTGACGATTGATCAGTTCGTCACCGGGCTGTGTACGATTCCTGAAGAGCACTTTCGCGCCGGCAGCGTCTACGAATACATCAAGAACCATCCCGTCGATGAGCGTTCCCTCGAACCGTACGTCTTCTTCAGCAAGAACCACTACACGCGCAACTTGATCTTCAAGAATGAACTATTCGAGCTGATGGCGATCTGCTGGGAAGTGGGCCAGGCCTCACAGATTCACAACCACCACAATCAGAACTGCTGGATGGCAATCCCGATCGGCAAGCTTAGAGTGCAGAACTTTCGGGTCCTCGATCAGAATGACGCGTCTTGGTATTGCCGTCTGGAACCGACAAACGCGTTCGACATTCACCAGCTAATGCCGGCCGAAGTAGACCCCGAAGAACCGGTACACCAGGTGCTGAACCTGGCCGAGTTCGATCAGCGCGCGGTGAGCTTGCACATCTACTCGCGGCCCTTCGACCGATGCCTGGTGTATTGCTGCGAGACTAGCGAGTACAGGGAAATCCCCCTGCACTACTCAAGTGAATACGGGACGCTTTGCGAAGGTGAAAAGCTGTGAGTCTATCGCCCCGCGTTGGCGGGGCTCTGGAGTTCGGAAATTTCTCTCCCGAATCCCACTATGGGATGGCGCGCGTTCGTATGGCTAAGACCTGGGATTCGGGACCTGTGGTGGGCCGGTGGGCGGAGATAGGTTGTCGGTGCGGGCTTAAGAGCATAGGGATCGTACTTTGTCTAACATCGGCTGATTGACAGAGTATCTGCTTGACTGTGGAGCGATAGATACAGTATCTTCGCACCGCTCGTCCCGAAGTTTCTCGTCAGCTTGCACAAAGCGAGCCCAGAATCTCGCGCATCAGGAGGACAAATGAAGACAACTATCAGGAACCTGCTTCTTTGCTTTCTTCTATCTATCGTTTTCTCAACCAGCAGCCATGCTCAAGGCAACTTCGTTTATGTGAACAACAGCACGTTCCCCGGGGCTAATACGGTGTCGGCGTTTTCGATCGGACCAAACGGCTCGTTGTCGGCTGTTCCGGGCTCTCCTTTCCTGACGGGCGCCATCGGCGCAAATGGTGGTTTCTTTGGTGTAAACCGCGCTACGGTTTCAACGGTTGGCGGTTTCTTGTTTGTGACTAACGATGCCCCGGCTAACGTGAGCGCCTTCTCCATCAATCCCCTTACGGGGGTCCTCACGCTCGTGCCGGGATCACCTTTTGCAACCGCCGGGATGAGAAATCTTTCGATATCTGCAACTCCGGATGGACGATTCCTGGTAGCAGCCAGTACCGACTCGTTAAACATTACCGTGTTCAGTATTGCGGGGAACGGAGCGCTTACGCCGGTTCCAGGCTCGCCTTTCCCCGCCGCCGGAGGCCCTGTCGGTATCAAGGTCGCCCCCAATGGCAAGTTTGTGGCTGCAGGGTTGGTTGGCCCCAATGCCGTGGCGATGTTCAGCATCGCAAGCAATGGAAGCCTCTCACCAGTGCCCGGCTCACCCTTCGCGGTTTCCGGCCCGGGTTCAGCGATTGGCGTGGACATAAACTGCGAAAGCAATCGCCTCTTTGTCGCCGAAGGAGAACTTGGAGTGACCGTCGTAGATGCATTCAGCATCGCGGGTAACGGAGCCCTGACGCCGGTGCCCGGCTCGCCGTTCGTTGTAAACTCGAGTAGCTTCGCGAGCATTGTTCTGGTTAGTCCGAATGACCGGTTCTTATTTGTTAGTAATACACTCGGCCAATTGATCACGGTTTTCAGTATCGCAGCCAATGGCGCTCTAACGCAGGTACCAGGCTCGCCGTTTTCGAACGGCGGCGATCTGAGCTGCTTTCATCTTGGAATTGCCACAAACCAGCCGGGAACCCTTCTCTACAGCGTGGACGGTTGCGGAAAAGTTTACGGCTTTAGCATCGCAGCTAACGGCGCGCTAACTCTGGTGCCCGGATCTCCCTTTACCGCGACTTCGGGAGCCGCATTGGCAGGAGTCGCTGTGTATCCAGCCAAATCTTGTGGAGCTGGAGCTTTCGATCTCTGCATTCAGGACGACAGCAGCGGCAGCACGCTGAAGATCAATTCCACAACGGGGGACTATCTGTTTACAAGCTGTTCGGGCGCCACCGTTGGTGGCAGAGGAACGATAACCAAGAGGGGCAGCACCATTACGCTTCAGCACTTCGGTATCGATCGAAGGGTGCTGAGCAAGTACGACGGCGCTGTGAAAAGAGCGACTGCCTCGGTCCAGATAATCCCACCAGGGGTTACCTCTACTATCGTTGATAGAAACACTGCGGACAATAGCTGCTCCTGCAACTGACGGTTCCATCGGCGAGACCTATTGCGGTCGACTAGTACAATATCCAACCACCACGTGGCTGATATCTTCGAACCGGCGGATGCTTTAGTCATTCAACGTCTCGTGTACGCCGAAGCAGACCGGCGGTTACCGGCTTCGACGTCATTTTGTTTGGGACCGTCGGCGATGGTTCGCGATAGCGTCGCGTCGGGAGATGATATATCCTAGCGCGCGGCGTTCCTCAGCAATTCCCGAAGCACGAGAGAGAAGGATGACATGGACACAGGTGTATGACCCGTTCGGCGTTTGGTGGCTATCGACCCTCGTGGCCGCGCTGCCGGTCGTCGTGTTGTTAGGCTTGCTCGCGGTCTTTAGAGTCAAGCCGCATTGGGCAGCGATGGCCGGAGCGGTGGCAGCGCTCATTGCCGCCAGCGCCGTGTTTCATATGCCGTGGTCGCTCTCGACTGCGAGCCTACTGTACGGCGCGGGGTTCGGCGTGTTGAAGATCGCCTGGATTGTCGTCGCTGCGGTCTTCCTCTACGACATATCAGTTCACACCGGCCAGTTTGAAATCATGAAGCAGTCGGTCGCGGCCATCACTCCCGATCGCCGGCTGCAAGCGCTGCTCGTCGCGTTTTGTTTCGGCGCGGTGATCGAAGGCGCAGCAGGATTCGGGGCGCCGGTCGCGATTGCCGGCGCCTTCATGATCGGGCTCGGGTTCAAGCCCTTTCACGCGGCTGCGCTCAACCTGATCGCTAACACGGCGCCGGTCGCATGGGGAGCCATCGGCACCCCGGTGCACACGCTTGCAGCCGTATCGGGATTGCCGGAAGCGGACTTGAATTCAATGATAGGCCGCATTCTCCCCATCACCGCCATCATCGTCCCATTCTGGCTGGTGCGCGCGATGGTCGGCTGGCGCGAGACCTTCGAGGTTCTCCCGGCGATACTGGTCGTCGGGGTCTCATTTGCGGCGACTCAGTTTGTATGGTCGAACTTCATCGACAGCAATCTGGTAGACATCGCGGGAGGATTGGTGTCGCTGGTTTCAACCGTAATCTTTCTTCGCTTCTGGCAGCCTCGCCGCATCTGGCGATTCGATGACGATCCCGCACACGAAGTCGAAGCCGTGAGCACTGACGCTGAAGCTGCGCCCTCAGCCGCCGCGACACCCAGCGGTTCAATTTCACGGAGGCCGGCGCAAGTCGCGCGAGCATGGATGCCCTTCGTAGTGCTCACGGTCTTTGTGTTGTTGTGGGGGCTGCCGCCGATCAAAGCGGGTCTTAATCAGGTAACCACGCCCGCTTTTGAACGAGGCGGATGGGACGTGCCGGTGTTGCATCTGGCGGTGACTCGCGCGGCTCCGGTGGTTTCAAAGCCCGAGCCCGAAAAAGCGAAGTTCGATTTCAACTGGCTCTCGGCGACGGGCTCGGCTTGCTTCATCGCGGCGATCTTCGCCGGGATATTGCTCGGTGTTGCGCCTGCTGCGCTTGCGAGAATCTTCTGGCGAACCCTGGTTCGAATGAGATTCGCGGTGGTTGCGATCTCGTTCATGCTCGGGCTTGGGTTTGTGACTCGCTACTCGGGGATGGACGCGGTGCTCGGCCTCGCGTTCACGCGCACGGGATGGCTGTACCCGTTCTTCGGGACGTTTCTAGGATGGCTCGGCGTAGCTCTGACCGGCAGCGACACTTCTTCGAATGCGTTGTTTGGAGGCTTGCAACGAATCACCGCCCAGCAGCTCAACCTGAGTCCCGTTCTGATGTGCGCGGCCAACAGCGCGGGCGGTGTGATGGGCAAGATGGTGGACGCTCAGTCTATCGTCGTGGCCACCGCTGCTACGAACCAGGTTGGCAATGAAGGGGTGATCTTCAGGTTCGTGTTATGGCACTCGATCGCGCTGGCCTCGATAGTGGGGTTGATCGTGATGGCGTACGCCTATTTGTTTCCCGGGGCAGTGCCTCATTAGAACTACTTTTGTTCGCTCACGCTTTCCAGAGCAAGAACGTCGTGAAAGGCATTTAGCGCGACGCGTTTTGGCTTCCGCGGCAATCTCACCTTGAACTCCGGTAGCGTTGTATTCCCAGTTAGCGTCGCTTCAGCTAACCGGATCCACTTGCCATCGAAGTCCAGATAGATCGGCGCCAGCATCTTGAAGCGTTCCGACACGCCGCTCTGCGTGACCGTCAGTCTAAGCATAACTTTCCCGTCTGGCTCCGGCGTAAGCGTGTACTCGAGCCTGTATCGCGGCAGCTCAGTGCCGTACACCCACTCGTTGAAGAACCAATCCATTCGCTTGTTTCCATCGAGGTCCATCGCCGGAGTCATATGCTTTTCAACCACGCGCTTGAAGCCTTCAGTCGAAGCGTTCTGGTTGAAGTGCGTCTTGACGAAGTCGTGCATCATGTCGATGAACCGTTGATCGCCGGTCTTGTTGTTGTACATGATCGCGCGAAGCATGTGCAAGATGTATCCTCCCTTCGGATACACGAGCCGGTTGTATGCGCCTTGTGTCTTGAAGGTATTCAGCCTGAGGCCCATCCAAATCGGCCCGGCGTCATTTGCGCGATTGCCCCACTGGTTTTTTTCGACTATGTTCTGGCGCTGGCGGTCCCAGTACTTGAGGTACTTGTCGGAGTTCTTCTCGGTTGCTTCAAGGAAGAGCCCGGCGGAGAAGTCCGCGAATCCTTCCGAGAGCCACTGGTCGTGAAAAGAAGCCCATCCCACGATGTGTCCCCACCACTGATGCGCCACTTCGTGCGGCGTCACTTCCTGTATGAACTCCGTAAAGCGCGAGTTGATGCCGCCCAGCAGCATATATCGCTGGGTTGAATCCAGGTATGCGCTTATTGGCAAGTAAACCAAGGTCGGCCACGACTGCCCAGAATTGAACTGAGGCTGCTGCGTTATCGCGATCCGTCCGTAGGGCACTTCACCGAACCAGTGAGTGAAGATGCGCATAGCATTCTGAGCATCGACCATTGCATGCTGATTCAAGCTAGATGGCGTCATCGCTCCGCCGGCGCGTTCAGCCGCCTCGCGCATATAACCCGGGAGATCAACCGTCGCGTAACCTTCGATCTGATACTTCGTATCCGGATCGTCGAACTGCTTCTTCTTGAACATGCCGTAGTTGAATCCTGCGACCGCCAGCGGAACCTCCGACACCCATTGCGAAGCAGCGAACTCGCCTTCACGCCAGCTCTTGACCAGATTGCCCACGCCTACCAGCGTGTACTTGTTGGGCACTTTGAAAGTAAGGTCGAACGTCGCGCGGTCGTTGAACGCGTTGGCGCTTGGATACCAACTCGTACGCGCGCCGACCGCAAAGTTCCCGCCGCCCGCGTCTTCAACCACTTTGTTTCCTTGATACTCGATGCTCAGCTTGTAGCGCTGCCCCTTGACCAACGGCTCAGGCCAGACGACGTAGAACGAGCCATCCTCTTTCTTCTGTTCCTGGATGAAGTTGATCTCGCGCTCACCCGCCGTCACCCGCGTCACGCGCAGGTTCGGCAGCAGTCCGAACCTGAGCAGGCGATCGCCGTCTCCCATCGGCAAGAACGTCAATTCAGCAACGGCTGTCAGCTTCTCCCCATTGTCAATCGCTGTCTCGATGCGATAGTGCTCGACATCGATGATTCGCTTGTCCTCGTCAGAACTGGCTGTGCCGTTCTTGTATTCGCTTGCAAGATGCGCGAGGTACCATATGCCTTCCTTCTCGCCGCCCGGATCCAAGTTGATCAGCGCGACCTCCTCCGGCGCCAGTATCTGCGGCAAGGCGCCGCCGGGCCGCACATAGTAACGAAGGTCATCGTATTTGCGGCCGAACAGATACGCGCTAAAAAACCCCGGGCGCTTCGGGTTGTAAAGATCGCCCAGGATCTCCGCGTCTATGTTCTCGCCCTCATATGCAAGCAGGTACTGGACGAAGCTACGCGGGCGTTCGGGGCGGAAGCGAACCCGCTTTTGAAACTCATTGACCACATCGCGCGCGCGAGGCTCATCGCTTCCGCGCTGAGCCTGTCGCTTGATCTCCTCAAAGGTTTCGTCGGTGAAACAAAAGACCGCCTTTTCGAACGCTTCATCGACAGTTTCCCTTTCGGTGATACGGCGCAGGTAGTCGCGTTCCAGCGGCATCGCCGGCGTGAGAGTGAACTGCCCGTCTCCGACAAACACGGCTCTGACGACGCGTCCCATCACCGGCGGTAGAAAGCTTACACGTCCGCTGCGAAGGGTGATTGTCCCGGCGTCGCGTTTGAGCGCGAGGTTACTCACGGTGTAGGTCTCCAGCGCCCCGCCGTCTCGCAACTGCCGATAGTTGGGCTCGGAGTTCGGAGCAACGCCGCCCTTCGCGCCAACCTCAACCTTCTCGCGCGGCGCGGCCACTTCAAGGCGAATCTCGATAGTCGCCGGGCGCCCCGGGTCGATAACAGCGGCGCGTTCGGCCGGTTTGAAGCCTGTCTGCGCAACGCTTATCGTGTAGCCCGCCGGCGCCAGGTTATCAAACTTGAACCGCCCTTCACCGTTGGTTGGCGCGCTGCGCGACTCGCCGGTCGCGTCATTTCGAATCGAGACTTGGGCGCCTACTATCACTGCGCCGGCCGGATCTTTGACTGTGCCGCTGATAGAGCCAGCCGCGGTTTGCCTTGCCCCAATCGGGAGCGCGGCGAAAACAAGAGCAAGTACCACAGCCCCTGAAAGCGGAATACGGTTGCGCATTTTTTCCTCCGGCTTGAACGAGAAGGGTGATTTCCAAAAAGCTACTGAGGACGCGCCGAAGATAGCACAATGTGTCCGGCAGTTTCAATATCAATGGTGGCTTGCGGCGGGGTGGTTTCTGGTTCCTAGTTTCTGGTTTGAAGTACAAAGGAGTTCGTCCAACAGAACCAGAAACTAGAAACTCATTCGTATCTCAAGGCCACCATCGGATCGACTTTGGCCGCCCTTCGAGCTGGCGCCAAACAGGCTCCCAGAGCCACTCCTGCTAACAGAAGCGGAACAGCAACGAACGTCATCGGATCAGTAGCGCTCACGCTGAACAGCAAGCTCGACATCACGCGCGTCAGCGCAAACGCGCCGGCCAACCCGATCCCTAATCCAATCACCGTCATCGCCATCCCTTGCCCGACGACAAGCCTGAGCACGTCTCGAGTCTGCGCGCCCAACGCCATTCGCAAGCCGATCTCGCCCGTGCGCTGGCTCACCGTGTAAGCCATCACGCTGTAGATGCCGATCGCCGCCAGCAGCAAAGCCACAGCCGCAAACGCGCCCAGCAACAGCGACGTGAATCGCTGACCCGAAACGGAACTCGCGACGACTTCGTCCATCGTCTGGAGGCTCGCGATGGGCTGATCCTTGTCGATCGCCAGAACGCGGGCTCGAACCGCGGAACTAACACTGAGAGGCGCGCCTTCGGTTCGAACCACCACCGACATTGCAAGCTGCGGCCGTTGATTCGAGGAGAGGTAGAAGCCTTCGGCGGGAGTGGTGTCCAGACCGTTCTGCCGCACGTCGCCGACTACGCCGATGATCTCGCGCGCCTGTACCTGCGCTCCGCCCATCAGAACGCGCTTGCCTATCGGGTTCTCGTCAGGAAAAAAGCGGCGTGCGAAACTCTGATTGATGATCACCGTGACGGGCGCGGCCGCGTTATCCTGCTCGGCGAAAAAGCGGCCTTGTAAGAGCGGGATTCCCATCGCGCGAAAATAATCAGGGCTCACAATGCCCAGTGAAACGATCGGGCGTTCGGCAATAGGCGGCACCGGCCTGCCGTCAATTGCGATTGGGGCTCGCGCATCGTTGCCGCCCAGCGGCAAGCTCTGCGTGACCCCGGCCGAGACCACCCCGGGACCAGCCGCCAACTCCTGACAGAGCCGCGTATAAAACGCCGAGCGCTGAGCCGACTCGGCATATCTCGAGGCCGGAAGACTGATATTAGCTACAAGCAGACGATCTGGGTTGAAACCCGAGTCCACCTTCTGGAGGAGCACAAAACTTTTGATCAACAATCCGGCGCCGATCAGCAGGACGGCCGACAACGCCACTTCGGCGACGACCAGCACGCTGCGAGTGCGAGCCCGTCTCAATCCGCCAGTCGAGCCGCGGCTCGTGTCTTTGAGGGCATCGTTTAAATCCGCTTTCGAGAGTTGAACCGCCGGCGCTAGTCCGAAGATCACGCCGGTCAACAAAGCGATCAGACCCGTGAAGCTCAGCACTGACCCGTCGACGCTGATTTCCGCGGCGCGCGGGATGTTTCCGGTGGCCGCCGTTACCAGCACCGCGACGCCCCAGCTTGCCAGGAGCACGCCCAGAGCGCCGGCCATCAATGCAAGCAGGACGCTTTCAGTGAGGAACTGGCGAATCAACCGGGCGCGGCTTGCGCCAAGCGCGGCGCGCACGGCTATTTCCTTCTGCCTTCCTGCTGCCTTGGCGAGTAGAAGATTCGCTACATTCGCGCAAGCAATAAGCAAAACGAAACCGACGGCGCCAAGCAGTATGAATAGAGTAGGCCGAACTCCCTGCGTGACAACTTCAGGCAGCGGCACGACGGCCACGCCAAAACCGGAGTCGGGGTGGTCGGGTATCTTGTTGCTCTCGGCGACGCTCTCCATCTCCGACTGGGCCTGCTGTCTGGTGACGCCGGGTTTCAATCTTCCTACCACGTTCAAGTAGCCCGCGCCGCGTTCGACGGCGTCGCGATTCAAAAAGCTCGGCTCGAACACTCTTGGGAGCCAAACATCGATCTGGGTCCCCGGGAAATTGAATCCGCGTCCCATGACGCCAACGACGGTGTAGCTTCCTCCGTCCAGTGTAATGGTTCTTCCGACGATGTCCGGCGCCGAAGCAAACTGCTTCTCCCACAGGTTGTGACTGAGAATGACCACCTGTGCGCCACCCGGCTTGTCTTCTTCAGCTAAGAAGTTGCGGCCGGCGGAAGGTCTGACCTTGAGCACGTCGAGGACGCCTGCCGACATTCTTATCGCAGTCAACTGCCGCGGCTCGTCAATCCCCGTAAGGTTGGTCGTGTCAAAGGTGTATGAGCCGGCCTGCTCGAAGAGCTGGCTGTGTTCCGCAATGGATGTGGCCCGGTGAAATGAGACCGAGGTCTGATTCAGTCCCCGCTCCGGCGCGGCCGCGAAGACTCGCATGATTCTATCGGGCTCAGCGTACGGAAGCGGCCGCAACAGCACCGCGTTGACCACGCTAAAGATGGCGGTGTTTCCGCCAATGCCCAAAGCAAGAGCGATGATTGCGACAGCGGTAAAACCAGGGCTGCGGCGCAACGTCCGCGCCCCGAATCGAATGTCCTGCAATAAGGTTTCCATGTGTCCTCTCCCATTGCCGAATGCCGATTGCCGATTGATGTGATTGCCGATTGCCGATTGGCGATTGGCGAGTGCGAATTAATCGCGCTTTGTCTTTCAATCGGCAAT